>JAMCWG010000082.1 GCA_023475235.1 Chloroflexota bacterium | reverse complement strand
GCCTGGCCGGTGCCGGGCACCTTGAAAGTCTCAACAACCCACATCTTGGTGAGCTGATCGAGAACATACACCGCCACGGCGATGGCGGACAGCACCAGCAAGTAGCCCCGGGTAGCGTGGGGGGCCTGGGATACAGGTCTATCTGGACCCTTGACTGCCAAAAGTATCTCCTATCAAGGCTCCACCAACAACCAGGGATTGCCTCCGTAGGGGCCGACCCGCGTGTCGGCCCGGCACGAAACGGGGCGCACACGCGGGTGCGCCCCTACGACTGGAGCAGCCCCCAATAGTTGGTGGAACCTCCTCTTCAATGTCAAAAGACGTTAGCTCGCACTAGTTATTTTACACCATAATGAATGGCCACGGCGCCGAAGCCCAGGCGGCGATACCCCACCTGCCGCCAGCCCGCCGCCCGCATCATCTCCGCCAGAACTTCGGCCTGCGGGAAGCTGGCCACGGAGGCCGGCAGGTAGGCGTAGGCCGCGGCGTCGCCGGTCACCATCTGGCCCAGCAGCGGGACGAACCGGCGCTGATAGAGGGCATTCACACGACCCACGGGGCCGTCGCCCGGCGGCGTTAGCTCTAGGCAGGCCATACGTCCACCCGGCACGGCCACGCGGTGCATCTCGGCAAGCACCCGCCGGATATCGGCCACGTTGCGCAGCGCAAACCCCGTGACGATGCAGCCGAAGGTGTCGTCGGGGAACGGCAGGTGGTGCGCGTCGGCCAGGGCCAGCTCGATGGCGGCTCCCTGCGCTCGCGCCTTCTCCTGTGCTGCCTGCAGCATCTCCGCACAGAAGTCGATGCCCACGGCCGCGCGGCACCGGCCCGCCAGCGCCAGGGTCAGGTCGCCGGTGCCGCAGCCGACGTCCAGCGCCAGCGCTTCTGCATCCGGCCCGGCCAGGTCGACGGTCAGCCTGCGCCATGCCGCGTCCCGACCGAAGGTCATCAGCCGGTTCATCAGGTCGTAGCGGGGGACGATGCGGGCGAACATGCTCCCGATCAGCGTCGGGTCCTTAGAGACGGCCAACGTCCACCCATCCGCAGAAGCGTTTTTGCAGCACATCCAGCACGATATACAGCCCCACGCCCAGCAGGCTCATCGCCACTACGCCGGCGTACATCTGGGCATAGGCCAGGCGGCCCCAACTCTCCACGATGATATAGTAGCCGAGGCCGGCGGTGGTGCCGAAGGATTCCACGAAGAAGAGCACGGCGATGGCCGTCCCCACGCTCACCCGCAGGGAGGTGAGGATGGCGGGCAGGCAGGCCGGAAAGTAGACATAACGGAGCAACTGGCGGCGGCGGGCCCCCAGCGAGCGAACGGAGTGGACCAGCTCGGGACGGACCGACTGCGAGGCGTCGCGGACCACCATCAGCACCTGAAAGAAGAGGATGAGGAAGATCATCGATATCTTGGACGCGTCGCCGAGCCCCAGGAAGATGAGCAGGATGGGAAGCAGCACGATCTTGGGGATCGGGTAGCTGAGGTAGACCAGGGGCGCTACCAGCCGGTCCCACCGCGGGCTCTGTCCCAGCGCCAGCCCCAGGGGCGCGGCCACGACCACGGAGAGGACGGTAGCCAGGACGACGCGATAGCCGCTCACCATCGTGTGCCACCCAAGGCCCCGCGGCAGCGCCCGCACGAAGGTGACGAGTACGGTCAGGGGGTCGGGCAGGGTGGCCTGCCCCGCGACGATAGCCAGCACCTCCCAGGCGGCCAGGAACACGGCCAGCGCAGCCAGGCGGTTCAGCCAGGAGGCGAAGGCCGGATGGGACGTCGCCAGCGCCGGTGCGATTGTGCGCGGTACGGGGCCGGCGTCCTGTGAGGCGGGCCGCACGGCGTCGACCCGGCCCGGTAGCCTAGGCCCTCGCATCGCGCATCTCCTCCACCAGTGCCCGCACCTGGCTGCACCGCTCGTGGAACAGGGGCTGGCCGCGGAACGAGCGGCTGCCCGCCTCGGGGTTGGCGACGATATGGGCGCGCTCGATGGGCGGTGAAGGCAGCACCAGAATGCGCCGGCCCAGGTAGACCGCCTCTTCGATGCTGTGGGTGACCAGCACGACGGTCATGGAGCCCTCGATGCCCAGGTCGACAACCAGATCCTGCAGCTCCTCGCGGGTGAGGGCGTCCAGGGATGAGAACGGCTCGTCCATCAGGAGCAGGTCGGGGTCCACAGCCAGTGTCCGGGCGATGGCCACCCGCTGGCGCTGCCCGCCCGACAACTGCTGGGGATAGTGCCCGGCCACCTCCCCCAGGCCCAGCCGTTCCAGCCAGCGGGTCACCGTAGCCTCGCGCCGGGCGGCCGGCTCGTGGCGCAGGCGAAGGCCCAGGGCGACGTTCTCGCGGGCGCTGGCCCACGGCAGCAGGCCGTAGTCCTGGAGAATGAGGCCCGTCTGGCGGCGGGGCCGTCGCAGCTCCTGCCCGGCAATGCGCACGCTCCCCCGCTGCGGCTTGCGCAGGGCCGCCAGCAGGTACAGGATGGTCGTCTTGCCGCAGCCGGATGGCCCGATGACGGTCCACGACTCGCCCGCGCCCACGCTCCAGTCGAAATCGTGGAAGAGCGGACCGTCGCCGTATCCGAAGGTAATCCTATCGACCTCTATCATCGGGCTTCGGCCATCCGCCTCCAGCTACTTAGACGGCAGGTATCCGCCATCGACCAGGTCGGCATAGCTGAGCGGACGGCTCAGCATGCCCTTGTCCAGCATCCACTTCACGACGCGATCGACCTCTGCCGGGGTCGGCACGCCGGCGGTCGGCATCTTGGGCACGGTGAAGCTGTCCTTCAGCGGCTCGGGCAGGTTGGCCTTGTCCGCCAGCAGCGAGCGGTACTTTTCCGGGTTGGCGTTGATGGCGGCTACAGCCTTCTCGTAGGCGGCCAGGAAGCGCTTTGCCGCGTCCGGCCGGTCCTTGAGCACGTCCTGGCGGAAGACCCAGACGCTCTGGCCGAATCCGTCCTTCCTGTCGTCTAGAAGGACGCGCGCCCCCTGCTTCTGGGCGAGGGTTGACAGTGGCTCCGGCATCCCCGCCGCCGCCACCTGTCCCTGCACCAGCATCTCCATCCGCACCGGTATCTTGCTGACCTCGGTCTTCTCCACATCGCCGGGCTGGATCCCGTTCGAGGCGAGCAGCTCGTCGACCACGTATTCGATGACGCTGTTGTGAGAGAGGGCGATCTGCTTGCCCTTGAGATCGGCTGCACTGCGGATATCGCTCTTCGGCGAGACCAGCAGGGAGATCATGGCCAGGTCAGGATTGGCCTTGAAGGTCTGGCGGACGACTTTGACGGTCGGCCCGTCCTTGTCCAGCAGGGCGGTGGAGACAAGGTCGTTCAGCTCTCCGTCGATCTGCCTGGCCTGAAGGGCCACGTCGCGTTCCATCGCGCTGGAGAACATCACCGGCTCGACCGTCAGGCCCTCCGCCTGAAAATAGCCTTCCTGCAGCGCCACCCATACCGGCAGCGTCTCGATGATGGGTAGCAGGCCCACCTTGAGGGGCGCGCTCGACGATTGGGCAGCACAGCTACCCGATAGCACAGCCAGCACCAGTCCAAGGACAGCGATCCAACGAAGAGAGCTCACGGTTCCTCCTGAACATATCGATAGCTTGCGGGCAGCCCATCGGGCACGCCCAGCGCTTCCAGCGCCCGGCCGACGACGAAGTCAACGACCTCGTCCAGGCTGGTCGGATGGTTGTAGAAAGCGGGCACGGGCGGCACGATGCGTACCCCCAGCCGGGCCAGTCGAAGCAGGTTTTCCAGGTGGATGGCGGATAGCGGCGTTTCCCGCGGCACCAGCACCAGCCGGCGGCCCTCTTTGAGGCACACATCGGCGGCGCGGGTGAGCAGGCTGGTCGAGGTGCCGTGGGCGATGGCGGCGACGGTGGCCATGCTGCAGGGGACCACGATCATACCCCGCGTGCGATAGCTGCCGCTGGCGATGGGCGCCGGCATATGCTCGGCCGGGTAGTAGCGGACGCGCGCTCCCCAGACGGCAAGGTCCTGTGACAGGCTGGTCCCCAGCTCGTCCTGCCAGATGCCGGCGGCCACGTCAGTGACGGTGAGGGCCACCGGCAATTCCCGCGCCAGCAGCATCTCGACGCAGCGTCGAGCCAGAACGGCTCCGCTGGCGCCGGAGACGCCGACCACAAACGGCCTTACCGCCATACCAGTCCTCCGAAAGCGAAGACGAAGACGGCCACCGCGATGTAGCCGTTGAGGTTGAAGAAGGCGACGTTCAGTTGGGATAGGTCGTCGGGCCGCACCAGCCGGTGCTCGTAGGTCAGCAAGGCCGACATTATCAGCCAGCCGACGAAGTACAGCGGGCCCAGCCCGACCAGGATACCGAAGATGAGCATGACGGCGGCCGTGAGGGCGTGCGTCAGCAGGGAGATGTCCAGCGCCCGGGCGATGCCGAAGCGGGCAGGAATGGCATACACGCTGTGGGTGCGGTCGAAATCGATGTCCTGGCAGGCATAGAGAATGTCGAAGCCGGCGATCCACAGGGCAACCGCCGTGCCCAGGACGATCGGCTCCCAGGCCAGGGTGCCAGTCACGGCGAACCAGGCCCCGACGGGGGCTATGCCATCCGCTGCGCCCAGGATATAGTGCGTGGTCCAGGTGAAGCGCTTGGCATAGGAATAGCCGACCAGCAGAATGGCCCCTAGCGGCGAGAGTAGCAGACAGAGGAGGTTCAACTGCCAGGCTGCGAAGAAGTAAACGGCGGCGGCAGCGATGGACAGCAGCAGCAGGTCGCGGGCGGACAGGAGGCCGCGCTGCAGCGGGCGGCCCGCCGTGCGGGGGTTGCGCCGGTCCATCTCCTGGTCGATGAGCCGGTTGCTGGCCATCGCCAGCGTCCGGCCGCCAAACATCGCGACGGTTATCCAGGCGAACTGGTGCCAGGTGGGAAGGCCGCCAGCGGCCAGGACCATTCCAAGATAAGCGAAGGGGAGGGCGAAGATGGTGTGCTCGAACTTGACCGCCTCGAGCGTCACGCGAATCTTAATGGGAGCGCGCCCTACAGCCCGTACGAGGTCCACTTCTGGTCCACCAGTCTCTTTATCTCTGGGCTCATCACTATCTCATCCGGCCATGGGCGCGGCTGACCCTCGTCGGGCCCTTTGACCGTGGCGTCGATCCCCAGCTTGGCGCCGTACCGGGGATATGGCGAGGCATGGTCCAGGGCGTCCAGCGGGCCGTCTATAACCACGAGGTCTCGCCGCGGGTCGATGTTCGCCGTCACCCGCCAGAGGACCTCCCGCAGATCGTGGACGTTGGCATCGGCATCGAGCACCACGATGGTCTTGGTGAGCATCATCTGCCCCATGCCCCACAGCGCGCTCATCACTTTCCGGGCCTGCCCCGGGTAGGTCTTGCGGATGGACACGATGGCCAGGTTGTTGAAGGCTCCCTCCACCGGCAGGTTGATCTCCACGACCTCCGGGGCCAGCATCTTGATCAGCGGCAGGAACAGCCGCTCGGTGGCCTTGCCCAGGTAGCCATCCTCCATTGGCGGCCGTCCGACGACGGTGGCCGGGTAGATGGGATCGGCCCGGTGGGTGACGGCGGTCAGATGGAACACGGGATACTGGTCGGCCAGGGAATAGTAGCCCGTGTGGTCGCCGAAGGGTCCCTCCGTTCGCCGCTCCGCCGGGTCGACGTACCCCTCCAGCACGATCTCGGCGTGAGCCGGCACCTCCAGGTCCACGGTCTTCGCGTGGACCACCTCGACGCTCTGCTTGCGCAAGAAGCCGGCGAACATCAGCTCGTCGATGCCAGCCGGAAGGGGGGCCGTCGCGGCGTAGATGACCGCCGGATCGGCGCCCAGGGCCACCGCTACCGGCAGACGCTGGCCCTCTTCCTCGCTCGCTCGATAGTGGCTGGCGGCGTCTTTGTGGATGTGCCAGTGCATGCCGGCCGTGCGGGCGTCGAAGACCTGCATCCGGTACATACCGACGTTGCGCTTGCCGGTGGCCGGGTCCCTGGTGATCACCAGCGGCAGCGTGATGTAGCGGCCCCCGTCCTCCGGCCAGCACCGCAGGATGGGCAAGGCCTCCAGGGAGGCATCGTCCGTGCGGACCACCTCCTGGCAGGGGGCGCGCCCTATCGTCTTCGGGCCGTGGGTGACGAGCTCGGACAGATCGCCCAGTAGCTTGAGCTTGTCCATCATCGAGGCGGGCAGCGGCGATTGGGCGATCTGGAGCAGATGGGAGATGCGCTCGGTGAGCTCGTCCAGCCGCTCCACGCCGAGGGACCAGGCCATCCGCTCGGCGGTGCCGAACATGTTCATGAGCACGGGAACGGAATGGCCGACAACATTCTCGAAGAGGAGCGCCGGGCCGCCCTGCTTCACCACCCGGTCCGTGATCTCCGTGATCTCCAGGTCGGCCGATACCTCGGTCGCGATCCGCCGCAACTGTCCCCGCTGCTCCAGCGTGCTGATGAATTCCCGCAGGTCTCTGAATGCCAAGGGCACCTCCTAGAGGAACATCTTACCATAAAAAATAGAGTGGCAGCAAAGTGCAGCCAGGACCCTTTATTGTTGCGAAGCAGCAATACGGCACTTGGAATGCCCCGCCTGCAGCGGCAAACCTCACCCCCGGCCTTCAGCCTTCCCCTCGCCGGAGGCGAGTCGCCTTCGGTGGGGGGACAAAGGGGGTGAGGTTGCTCCAGCCGCGAAATGCAGCCCGCCTCGTCAATCAGCCTGAGCTGTTGAAAGGCGAGGATCACAACCCCCCCGATCGTTGGTGGAATCAACAGAAATCGGTATTGCCAGGAATGGCCATGGACTAGGACCACGACGATCACCGGATGGCGCTGTCTGCTCTCTCGGTGGTCGCACCCGAAGGCGGTCCCTGCGCTATCACTCCATATGCTGCATCTGGCCCGGCCCGCCGGGGCCTCTCACGCCGGTGCTGGTCAGGAACAGCGCTGGCACAAGGGCGAAGAGCATCACCACGGCGGACAGGAGAAAGGCATCGTCGAAGGCGCGGACCGCGCCGCCCATCGCGACCTGTTGTCCCAGCGCCAGGACGGCGCCTGCCTTAGCCTCTGCCGGGCTGGCGCCGTGCTGAATCAGCGTCTGCTGCACGGCGGCCACCGCACTGCGTACCGCCGGGGAATCCAGCGTCACGGTCTGGGCGAGCATCGACTGATGGAAGTCCTGGCGCATCTGCAGAATGGTGGCGACGATGGCGGTGCCGAAGGACCCGAAGAGCTGGCGCAGGACGTTGGTCAGCGACGAAGCGCGGGCCACCAGATGCTGGGGCACGGTGTTCATAGCCGCGGTCATCGCCGGCATCATCATGAATCCCATGCCGGCGCCGCGCATGATCAATATCCACCTCAGCTCGGCGTCGCCGGTCGCCAAATTGATGAAGGAAAGCTGCCAGGTGGAGTAGGCTACAATGACGATACCGGCGAGCACCAGCGGCCGCGGCCCGATGCGGTCGAACAGCCGTCCCGAGATCGGCATCACTACCCCGGAGGCCAGCGCCTGAGGGAAGGTAAGCAGCCCGCTTTCCATCGCACCCAGCCCCCGCAGGTTCTGCAGGAACAGCGGCAGGAGGAACATCGATGAGAACATCGCGACGGTTGTGATGAAAGTGATGATGGTCGCCAGGCCGTAGATGGTGTTGCGCAGCACGCGCAGCTCCAGCAGGGGAGTGGGCGCGTCTAGCTCCACAATTACCCACACCACTAGCGCGGCAGTCCCGACAAACAGATAAGCGACGATATGCGGCGCGCCCCATCCATCTGAAGCGCCGTGGGCGAGGCCGAGCAGCAGGCTGCCGAAGCCGATGGCGGAAAGGATGAAGCCCGCCGTGTCGAAGCGAAGCCCGCGCAGACGGTCGGTCTCGCGAAGCAAAGTTGCCCCCAGGAGCAGGCCCAGTGCCCCTACCGGGATGTTAAGGGTGAAGATCACCCGCCAATCGACGTACTCTACGATGTAGCCGCCCAGGGTCGGCCCCAGCACCGGCGCCAGGAGGAGTGGGATGCCGAATACTCCCATAATGGTGCCGCGTTCCTGCGGGGGCACAGCCTTGTAGATGATGGTCATACCCAGGGGCATCAGCATACCCCCGCCCAAGCCCTGGATGACGCGGAAAAGCACCAGACTGTTGATGTCCCAGGCCATTCCGCAGAGCGCGGAGCCTAGCGTGAAGAGCGCCATCACCAGGAGATACACGCGCTTGGTGCCGAAGGTGTCGGTCAGGTAGCCGGCGGCAGGCATCACGACCGCCAGGGCCAGCATATAACCGGTGAGGACCAGCTCGCTCTGATCGACCGAGACACCGAAGACGGCGGTGATCCTGGGCAGGGCGATATTGACGATAGTGGTGTCCAGCATCACCATGAACGACCCGACGATGGCTACCATCAAGGACTGCCATTTGTAGTCTAGGGCCAGTGCCCGCCGTCGAAGGCGACCGGCCGTCCCGGTTATGGTCGCCACGGCAGCCATCTCGCTGGCTCGGCTACCTGGATGCGCGCCTCCACCGAGCCGCCCAGCGGCAGCCTCCTGTCCTCGGCGTCAAGCATTATCTTCACCGGCACCAGTTGCGTGGTCTTCGTGAAGTTCCCGGAGCCGTTCTGTTGGGGCAGCAGGGAGAAGGTGGCCGCCGTCGCCGGCGTAATCGCTCCGACGTGTCCGGTGAAGGTCTGGCCGAGGGCGTCGACGTGCACCTCGACCTTCTGCCCGCGCTTCACCCGGCCGATCTTCGTCTCCTCTATGTTGGCAACCACCCAGAGCGCGTTCGGGTCCACCAGCGTGAGGACCGGCTGGCCGGCGGCAACGGTGTCCCCCGCGTTGGCCTGGCGGGCCACCACCTCTCCGCTGATGGGAGAGCGCACCTCCACCCGCAGGTCGTCCGTGCCGAGGAAGCTCATCTTCGGCGTGCCCTGGGCAATGCTCACAGCGGATGGCATCGTGATCGTGGTCAGCAGTTGGTCTTGCTGGACCGAGTTGCCGACGTCGACCGTGATCGACTCGATGCGGCCTGCATTGAGCGCGCCCACCTGGATCAGTGCCCCGACGACCTTCGCGTTGTCGGTCGACACGTAGAACGCGTCGTTGTACCAGTACCGGTAGACGATGAGCGCGCCGGCCACGAGGAGAACGAGGACTATCGGAAGGAGAAGCGGCGGCAGCCGGCGGGCGCTCGGAGCAGCCGGCGCCGCGGGGCCGCCGGGCCTTCTCGAAGCGTATGTTCCGGGCCTTCGAACCTCTGTGCCTCCTTGTAGCGCGTCAACGGTTGCAGGCTCCGCTGCGGATTTATCTGCGTCTGTGGTGCCCTCATATTGTCTGCTCATTAGTCTCCTTCTACCAAGCGTCCGTCCGAAAGGCCTTGCCGTTTGGCCATGGATTAGTTAGCTTCCGACTTACTATCTGGTTAGCTAATAGTATCCCAAGACTGAGTCACTGGCAAGCAATAGCCCGCGCAACCTGCCTGGAGTCGACCGCTGCTCTTCGGTTGACACGGCAAGACGCGTTGGTGGATAATCCATCTGCCACAGCGCATCGATAAGGAGGTTGGGATGGAAACACCTGTAGACCTGGCCGCGAAGATCCGCGATATACCCGATTTCCCACAGAAAGGGATCCTCTTCAAAGATATCACCACCCTGCTCAAGGACCCCGACGCCTTCCACTGTGCCGTCGATATGCTCACTGAAACATATCGGGACAAGGTGGTGGATGTGGTTGTAGCGGTCGAGTCCAGGGGCTTCATTCTGGCGGCGCCGGTGGCATACAACCTGGGGGCCGGCTTCGTTCCCGTCCGCAAGCTGGGCAAGCTGCCCGCCGAGTCGATCCGGGTGGACTATGCCCTGGAATACGGGACGAACACACTTGAAATGCACAGGGACGCCATCCAGCCGGGGCAGAGGGTGTTGATAATAGATGATCTGCTGGCCACCGGCGGGACCGTGGCCGCGACTGTCGATCTGGTGGAACGGCTGGGCGGTGAAGTGATAGGCCTGGCCTTCCTCATCGAGTTGCTATTCCTTCGAGGACGGGAGAAGCTGCCGGGACGAGAGATCCTCAGCCTTATCCAGTTCTAGCGCGGCCCGCAGATGGAGCGCTCACCAAAGCCAAGCGACTACTACGGCCGCGCCACCATCTCTCCCGCCGAAGATGTGATTGCCGGCTCATATGGCACGTGGACGCTGACCTACACGGCCGGCTTCCATGGCATCGACAACATGGGCGGCATCATCGTGGCTTGGCGGCATGCCTCCGATTGGGAGGCCCCCCAGACCCTCGATCCGAGCGCACCTAACTACCTCACTGTTTCCACCAGTGGGAATGGGAAGGTGCGCGCCCGCTTCGATCACCGGGGCCACGTTCGGCCCTGGCGGCAGGCCCTCATCGTGCAGGTCTACGACGGCTGGGTCGCCCCCGGCGAAACGATCACCATCACCTATGGCGACACTTCAGGCGGCAGTCCCGGCTCGCGCGCCCAGACATTTATCGAGGACACCTTCGAGTTCCACGTGCTGGCCGATTGCTTCGGCACGGGCCTGCCGGCTGCGCTCGGGGAATCGCCGACGCTCCGCATCGTGGGCGGGCCTGTGGAGCGACTGGTCGCTCTCGGCCCATCCGACGCCGTAGCGGGCCAGCCCTTCGCCATAACCGTGCGGGCACAGGACCGCTGGGGTAACCCCTCGCCGTCGTTCCGCGGCCGCGTAACCTTCTACTGCGACGACCCGGCCGCAAGACTGCCCGCTCCTTATGCTTTCACCGGGGCTGACGGCGGGGTGCACCGCTTTGAGGGCCTGACCCTTTCGCGGGAGGGGACCTTCCGGCTCCGCATCGAGAGCGAGGGCTTGCAGGCAGAGGGCAATCCCATCGTGTGCCGGCAGACGGAGCCGCCGCTGCGGCTGTTCTGGGGCGATATGCACGGCCAGAGTGAGGAAACGCTGGGCACAGGCACCGCAGCGCAATACTTCCAGTACGGGCGGGACGTCGGCGCGCTGGACTTCGCCGCGGAGTGCGGCAACGATTTCCAGATAACCGACGAACATTACGCCGACCTGCAGCAGCAGGTGAAGCGATTCCACCAGCCGGGGCGCTTCGTCACCTTCCTCGCTTTCGAGTGGTCGGGGCTTACCCCTGCGGGCGGCGACAACAATGTGTATTACCTGAAGGACGACCAGCCGCTGCACCGCTCCAGCCACTGGCTCGTCGAGGACAGGTCTGACGAGGATACCGACCGCTATCCCATCTCGAAGCTGTTCGAGACGCTCAAGGGCTACGGCGACGCGCTGGTGCTGCCCCATATCGGTGGCCGGCGCGCCAACCTGGACTACTACGACCCGGCGCTCATTCCCGTCATCGAGATTTGCTCGGTGCACGGCCGCTTCGAGTGGTTTGCCAGGGAGGCCATCGAGCGGGGCCTGAAGGTGGGCTTCATCGGGAACAGCGACGATCACACGGGACGGACCGGCGCGGCCTACCCGGCCACCGAGGAGCTGGCCCGGCGGAACGGGCTGGTAGCAGTTTACGCCGGCGAGCTCACCCGGCAGGGCATCTGGGACGCGCTGTGGAAGCGCCACTGCTACGCCACCAGCGGCGAGCGGATCGTCCTCCGGCTGGCCAGCGGCGGCCATATCATGGGCGATGAGTTCTCGACTTCCTCGCCGCCGGCGTTCGATGTCGAGGTCATCGGCACGGGGCCGCTGGAGAAAGTGGAGATCGTGCGGGGGACCCAAACGGTGCACTCGCATCCGATACTCGACTACCGGCGCACGATACCGGGCCGGCTGCGCATCGCCTGGAGCGGCGCCCGTGTCAAGGGCCGGGTACGCCATACCGATTGGGATGGTGGCCTTACCGTAAGCAACGGACGCCTGGTGGCGGCCCGCGCCTTCGCGATGGAGCACCCGAAGTATGGTATCATTGAACGAACGGAGTCTTCGCTTCGCTGGCACTCACATACCTACGGCGACCGGGATGGTGTGATTGTGGACTTGGAGGGCGATCCTACCATCGCTATCGATGCTGGGCCGGCGCATCTGTCCTTCCACGCAGCCGATATTCGCGGGCCCGTGGCATGGGACCTGGGCGGCGTGGACCAACGGCTCGAGGTGTCTCCCTTGCCGGTGGACCAGGGGCCGTCGGCGGTTCGCTTCACCTGGCGAGACGGTAGTCCCGTCCCGGGGGTGCAACCTTACTACGTTCGTGTTACCCAGGCCGATGACGAAATGGCCTGGTCGAGCCCGCTTTTCGTGAGCTACTCTCCATGAATGTGCTGCCGCCCATAGCACCCAGGCCCGTTGAGCCCCACGCGGCGAGGCACAAGATCATCGGCAGTGATTGTTGATTGGCTGAACGCGCGTGCGCGACTGCTGCCCGCCGTATCAGGCATGCTGCTGGCAGTCTTGCTGTTGCTCGAGGGGGCGGGCTGCCTGTTCTCTCCCGATGTGTCGGAAGATATCCCTCCGGTGCAGGTCTCCGGCGACGGCGGGCAGGCCGTCGCCACCCCCACTCCGGGCTGGGGTCGGCGACGGCGGCGGCCGCGTGCCACGGCGACTCCCCTTCCCGTCACCAGAGTCTGGCAGTCGTCTGTCGTGAAGATCACGGGCGGCGACCTCGAGTACCGGTACGAGGTCGACGGCGTGCCGCAGGTCATCCAGGGCATCGGCTATAATGCCACCTACGAAGGGCAGTCCATCGAAGAGCGCGCCCGCGGCTACGACACCGACTTCCGCCGAATGAAGGAGGGAGGCGTCAACACCATCCTCGGCATCGGAGAGGACTACGAATTCGACGCCCTCACGCTCGACAAGGCCGCCGATTACGGGCTTGGTGTCGTGATGCCCTATCCACTCGACTACCACGGCGACTACACCGACGCCGCCTATCAGGCCAAAGTACGGACCGAGGTCATGGCCTGGGTCAATCGCTACAAGAATCACCCTGCCCTGCGGATGTGGAGCATCGGCACCGAGGTGCTGGCGAACATCGACTTCAAGCAACAGACAACCTTCGCGAGGTTCTACGTCGGCCTGGCCGATATGGTCCACCAGCTCGACCCGAACCATCCGGTGCTGTACCGCGGGGCGGAAGACTACAGCGTCGAGCCGTTGCGTCAGGCGCTGGCGGAGGCCGAGCAGAGCCGGCCCTGGCTGGTTTATGGCATCGATGTCTTCACCCTTCGTCTGGAGCAGACGCTGGCCGATTGGCCGCAGAAGGGCTGGGACGGGCCCCTCCTGGTCTCGGCCTTCGGTCCGCTGGGCCTTTACCCGGCCGACCGCCCGTTCGGTTACCTGCGGATGTGGGAGACCATCCGCAGGCATCCCGATTTTACGCTGGGCGGCTTCGCCTACGCCTGGACTACCGCCGGGGCGAACCTCATGGACCAGGCATTCGGCTTGTTCGAGGACGACGGCTCACCGGCCGATGATTCCTTCGACGCCCTCAGCGCTATGTTTCGCGGCTACGATCTGCATTTCGGGGCCAACCGCGAGCCCCTTCCGATGGGGGGAGCCCCTCCGCCTCCCGATCTGCCTTTTTCTCTCGACTTTCTTCTGCCGGCCAGCCAGGTGAGCATCACCGGCAGCGATCACAACTTTATCTATACCGTGAACGGCAAGCCGGAGACCATCAAGGGGATCGGCTACAACGCTATGTACCAGTCGCTCTCGCTGGAGGAGCGGGCAGCGCGATACGACAGGGACTTTACCGCTATTCGCCAGATGGGCGCCAACACCATCATCGGCTGGGGCGAGCAGCGCCAGTTAGATGAGCTGACGCTCCTCAAGGCCAACCAGCACGGCCTGGGCGTGGTGATGCCCTATTATCTCGACCCGATGGGCGACTACAACGACCCCGAGTACCGGGAGAGGGTGCGCCAGGATGTCGCCGCCTGGGTGGCGCGCTTCCGCGGCTATCCAGCATTGCGCATCTGGGGGCTGGGCAACGAAGTCATCCATTTGCTGGGAGACGAGGACGCCAAGACATTCGCCGAGTTCTATGTCGAGCTGGCCGACATGGTGCACCAATTAGACCCCGACCATCCCGTGGCGTACCGCGGCGCCGAGGATGTGGGCATCGAGCCGCTGATACTGGCTTTCCAGCGCAATGGCCAGCCGCGACCCTGGTTCGCCTACGGGATGAACATCTTCACTTTCCGCATCGAGCAGGCCATCAAGGAGTGGCCCGACTGGAACTGGGATGTCGCTCTCTTCTTCTCCGAGTTCGGGCCCCTCGGACTACCGCCGGAGGAGCGGCCCGACGCCTTCACCCGCATGTGGCAGACTGTCGAGGACGCGCCAGGGTCGGTGCTGGGCGGCCTGCTCTATGTCTGGACTATCGAGGGCCCCGAGAAAGTGGACTTGGCTTTCGGGCTGGTAGACGGCAACGGAGAGCCGGTGGACGGCTTATTCGATGCGGTGAGTGACGCCTACAGAGGCGGGAGCACGCAGGCCGGCTACTGAACGCTCAGTGCTCGGTGTGACCGTGCAGCAGCTCTACGGCGTGGGGCAGCACGGGCATCACGACGGCCAGGGACTCGCGCACTGCCCGCTCGCTACCGGGGAGATTGATGATGAGGCAGGTGCCGATGGCGCCGGCCACGCCCCGCGAGAGCATCGCGAACGGCGTCCTCTTCAGGCTCTCGGCCCGTATCGCCTCGGCCAGGCCGGGCACCCCCCGGTCGATGACGGTGCCAGTGGCCTCCGGGGTGACGTCTCGCGGCCCGAGGCCCGTGCCCCCCGTGGTCAGGATCAGGTCGACGCCGTCTGCCCACTCCTGTAGGGTCGTCTCGATGAGGTCTCGCTCGTCGGGGATGATCTGCTGGCTGACTATGGCGTACGTCGTCTCGCCGTGGACGGCGGCCAGCATTCTGGCGATGGCCGGCCCGCTGGTGTCGACCCGCTCCCCGCGGGCGGCTTTGTCGCTGAGGGTCAGGATTCCGACACGGATCACCATCAGTCCACAAACCGGTACTTGAGCAGAGTCCAAAGAACGACGAATGCGTCCCGCCACGAGATCTTCTTCCCCTCGTCGTGGGCGCGGCCGGCGTAATGGATCGGCACTTCTACGATCCGGTAGCCGTTCTTGAGAATGCGCGCTGTGATCTCGGGGTCGAACCCCCAGCGGGGGGCTTTGAGGTGTATCTTGTCCTTGACTTCCGACGTGAATACTTTGTAGCAGGTCTCGACGTCGGTCAGCTTGGTCCGGTAGAGCAGGTTAGCCACGATGGTGATTATCCGGTTCCCCCACGCGTGGGAAAGCGTCATATCCTTGCGGTTGCCCAGAAAGCGCGACCCGTAGACGGCCTTGGTCTGCCCGCTCAGGATAGGCTGCAGCAAGATGGGGTAATCGGTGGGGTCGTACTCGAGGTCGGCGTCCTGCACGAGCAGGATGTTGCCGGTCGCGTGCTCCAGGCCGGTCCGAACGGCGGCGCCCTTGCCCCTATTAACGGGGTGCAGCATCAGTCGGACGTCCGGCGACGCTGCTTCCTCGGCCAGTATTTCGCGGGTTCCGTCGGTGGAGTAGTCATCTACTACCACCAGTTCCTTTTCCATCGCAGCGTCTACGGCTCTCACGCGCTGCAGCAGTTCTCGGATGGTACCTCGCTCGTTGTAGACCGGAATGATGACCGACAGTTTCACGCTTCGTCGAAGCCGTGTGGTGCGCGCCCTTTAGCAACGGAAGCTGCACAGCAAGCCAGCGTTGCGTAGGAGCTGTGCACCGGCTACGTCTCCTCCCTCTGAACCTCGTGGGCCAGGAGGATAGCTTCGGCAATCTCCTTCATCGACTTGCGGGTGTTCATCGAGAGCTTCTGGATCTTGCGGAAGGCTTCGGCCTCCTTCAGTCCCTGCTGGTCCATCAGGACGCCTTTGGCCCGCTCGACCAGCTTCCGCGTCTCCAGGGCGTCTTTGAGGTCTGTCGCTTCTTTCTCCAGCGAGCGAAACTCTCGGAAGCGGGCCAGCGCAACCTCTATGGCAGGAACCAATTCCGACTCGCGGAACGGCTTGACGATGTAGCCCACCACGCCCGCGTCTTTTGCCCCCTCAACCAACTCGGTCTGGCTGAACGCCGTCAACAGCAACACCGGCGCGATGCGCTCTTCTGACAGGATCTTAGCTGCAGCAATGCCATCCAGGTCGGGCATCTTGATGTCCATAATGACCAAGTCGGGACGCAGTTCTCGGGCCAGATTGACCGCGCTGACGCCGTCGCCCGCCTCACCAACCACCAAATAGCCCAGGCCAGTCAACATCTCGCGCAGATCCATACGGATGATAGACTCATCATCGGCTATTATTACCCTTGTTTGGGCCAAGGCCTCTTCCTCCTCACAACAGTCTGCTCAGGCTGCAACGCCGGATCGCTCCAGCGGGGTAGCCACCGGACGCCGTGGCAGCTTGGGGAATGTCACGACGGCATGCACTCCATCATGGTTTATCAAGGCGAATTCCCCCTTCAGGTCCTCTTTAACCAGCGTTTGTATGATTTGCAGGCCAAGGCTACCGTCGCGCGCGATGTCGAATCCTGGTGCCAGCCCATCCCCGTCATCCACCACCTCTATCGTCAGTCTTGCTCCCGCGTCCTCCAGCCGGATGGCGATAGTCCCCTCGTTTCTGGTCGCAAAGCCATGCTCCAGGGCATTTTGCAGCAGCTCGTTTATGATCAATGCACACGAGGTCGCTTGTTGCGCGGGCAGGAAAATCGGTGTCCCATCCATTACGAACCTGATCTTTTTCTCCGGGTCGAGGATACCACGAGTGGCCTCGCTCACGATGCGCTGGCACACCTCCAGCAGGTCGATGATGGTAGCCTCATCCTGCGAAAGGAACTCGTGCACCACGGCGATGCTGAGAATGCGGTTTATCGATTGCTTGATGATGTCCGTGGCGGCCGGCGAGTTGGTGCGGCGGGCCTGCAGCCGCAGAAGGGCGGCGATGGTCTGGAGATTGTTCTTCACCCGGTGGTGGATCTCCCGGATCATCGCCGACTTTATTCTCAGCTCCTGCTCTTTCTCCAGCTCACCTGTGATATCGTTGATCATCAGGATCACGCCGTCTATCTCGTCGAGACGCCTGACGAAGCGGTTCCACCAGCGCGGCCGGGTCTCGGTGGTCAGCGGGATGGCCTTCTTGATCCACACCTGGCCGTTCTCCTGGACCAACTGCTCGGTGCAGGCCCCGGTCTCCAGGGCCTTGTAAAAGACGGATTCGTCAGACTTGAGCTCCTGGATTGGCTGCCAGAGCAGGCTGTGCGTGTAGCCCAGCTTGCGATACAGGCCCTCGGCGATGGAGCTGATGTAGAGTATGTGCCCGGTCGCATCGACCACCATCGGGCCGACGTGCTCGCCCAGCGCCCCGATGTTAGAGGCGCCCTCCAGTTGCCCTCGCTGGACCATCCGGCGGAGCTGGGACACCGCCCGGCGGAATACGATGCTCTTCCTGCGCTGCCGGTCCCGCTCCAGCAGGCCGATTTCCACGCTGAGGGCCGCTACCACCCGGCCGTCGTTGAATACCGGCCACACCTCCTGGATGGTCGGCGAGCCCCGGAAGCGCACTTCCTCGTTGGAGCGATGGGCGTGCTTTCCGTGCGTGAGCACTTGCCAGACCACCGGCTCCTCTTCACGCGTGACCACTTTGTCTTTTTGGCTCTGGAGATAGATGGAGGGTACCGTGTGGGGTTGGGCCTCGGCCAGGACGATGATCTCGCCCGGCTGCGGCCCCTTGGCATAGAGAAGAAGGTCGGAGCGGGCCACGTCCGCCAGGAGCGGCATACTCTGCTGTACGCGCATGAACAGGTGGCGATCGTTATCTGTGAGATCCCAACTGGTGGCCACGACCTGCTTCACGGCTACCTATCCCCTTCGACTCGAGATTCGCTAGAGATTATAGCAAATCAGGCAGCACCTAACAAATACGGAAATTATGCAGATATTACGTTGTAACTAAAGTGAAGCTAATTAGGCGGCCGCATCAGCCAAAGCCCCGTTTCTGTAGCACCAGCAGATGCCTATCTATCTCCGGTCCTATCGGAATCAGGGCCTTTCGGTTATCGAGAACGAGCCCGCGTTTCGGTAGGGGCGCACCCGCGTGTGCGCCCTGGCTCTCCGAGGCCGACCCGCGGAGCCTGTCTCAGTTGTGGCCGTACGTTTGGCGATTAACACTGTGTCTACTACTGACACAGCAGGGTCTTAACTTCTCGGCCCCGATCCATTCGGTTTGTGTGCCCGGGTGGAATGATAACGCTCCTCCCGGGCCTCTTTGGGTCGGCCCCTACATTTCGGAAGACACGCGGCTGGCCCCTCCACACGATAGACAATCGCAAGACCCTACTATCGGAATGCCACGCCCAGGCCGGCCAGCTCTTCCTTTGCCTGCCGGTACAATCGCAAGTACTCCGGCTTGGGCACCTCGCTGGCAACATCGTACAGCTCGTGGTAGGTCTGGCCGTCCGGCGGCTCCTTCAAGTGAGGCTCGTACTTGGCCAGCAAGTAGTTGACGATCGCGTTGGCTTTGGCCCGGTCCATCCCCGGCACGGCCTTGGCCACCTCGCCCAGCCAGCGGGACTCCAGGGGCGTGCCGAAGTCGGGGGTGCGCCCGATGCGGAACTTGCGGGTCCCTCCGCCGCGATGCCCGCCGCTCACGGTGTTGGCGATGACGCCGGCGGCGCATTCGTAGAAGTATTGCATCGTGCCCGGCCCGGCAGCCGGATGGTCGCCCGCCGACCCGGTGTAAATGCCGTGGGTGTTACGGGTCAGGGCCTGCACGCCGAGAGAGGTGACCCAGATGACCTCGCGGGTGGCCTTGCTCTTGATCTGGCCGGGGATGGCATTGCAGCCGGTGCGGGTCGCCTGGTGCACGGTGATGCCCTGCAGGGCACCGGCCACGGACACAATCGCCGCGCCCTCGATGGAGCCGGAGAAGCCGCCGATGATGGTAGGGCAGCCCCCGCTGAGGGGGAATCCTGCGGCGATGGCGTAGACGGCGCGGTCCAGGTCGTCGTAATTCACCTTCATCTCGGCCACGCCGCTGGAGTGCAGGCCATCGCTCCGCCTTATCCCGTGCTGCTCGTCCACCATACCGATGGTGCCGATAGCCTTCGGTGCGTTGTTGACGACGACCAGCCCCGGCCGGCCTGCGTCCGCCACGGCCCGCCGCAAGATCTCGATGTTCTTCCGGTAACCGTATATCTCGGCCGGCGTGCCGGCGATGACATCGTACTTGTCATCGACCATCGTGGCCACGCCCCCATTGACCGCGTTGACGCAAAGGTCCTCGGCGCAGCCCTTGTATATCTTGAAGGCCATCTCGTCGCTGCTGAAGATGGCGGTCTGGATGCCGGCGCCCACGAACGGCTCTTCCTTGCCGCCGATGGTGCGGTGGACCATCCGAAAAGCCTCTGCTCCCGCTCCCTGCATTTCCTCGGAAGGAAGGGCCTCCAGCTTCTCCTCGACCTCACGCCGGGTGACCTTGATGACGCGTCCGGTGTCCACGCAGAAGGTGCCCACCTGGACGAAGAACTCCAGCGCCGCCTGGAAGAGGCGGTCCGCCATCGCATCGTCCTGAGGCACCGGATTCTGCGGGTCGTACTTGATCTCGAACTCTTTCACCAGTCGACTGGTGGCGCGGAAGATGGACATATCGAATGCCTTCTCTTCCATACGCTCACCCTCGCGACACCGCTGCAATACGTCCCAGATAGTTACAGACATCTCCCCGCCTCGCATCCTTCCGTATTGTCACCGATTATCCGCGGCAGCCCTCGGCGGCCAGGCCGAGCGTTGCCAGAGGCTCAGCGCACCTTCAGCCTAGCGATCGAGCCAGACCTCCCTCAGCTCCCAGTTGGTCCCCCAGCTCGGGATGAGCCCCTTCATCTTGCTGCTGGTCACCCAGTTCCAGGGCTGTGTCCAGAGGCCATTTATCCAGGCGCCCTCGTAGATGAGATTCTGGCATTGCTTGTAGATCTCGGTCTGCTGCTTGGCATCGTAGGTGGACCGCCCGTCGTTGAGACACTTGTCCAGGGCAGGATCGTTCAGGCCCGTGTAGCCGCCCTCGCCTTTGGGCGGCAGGAGGTTGGTCAGGGTGATATCGGCATCAGGCAGGCCGGTGTTTCGCACGGTAGTGACTTCGAAGCTCCTGGCCTGCTGGGTCTTCTGTGTGTGGGCCGCCCGCTCGATGGTATCGATCGTGGTCTTGATGCCCACGGCATCCCACATCGACTTGATCATCTCTCCCTGTTGCTTGTCTATCTGCCGAGAGATCACCAGCAGGGTCACGCCGGAGGCCTCGGCGAACCCGGATTCCTTGACCAGTTGCTTGGCCTTAGCCTGGTCGTAGCGATAGGTGGGCAGGGACTCATCGTATCCGACCATCCCTGGTGCCAGCAAGTACTTGGCGGCGAAGCCGGAGCCCAGGCCCAGGGTCTTGACCATAGCTTCCCGATCGAGGGCCAGTAGGGCTGCCTGGCGCAGCTGGAGGTTGTCCTTGAAGGGCCCGGCGGTTGAGTTGAATGCGATCCGGTAGTTGTTGCCGATCCAGGTACCTTCGGTGAAAGTCATCTCTGGGCTTGACTTGACAGAGGCTATGTCCTTCCCCTGGATTAGCTCGGTCATGTCGATGTTGCCGGCCTTCAGCTCCAGCAGGCGGACCGAGTCGTCGATGATAAGACGGTAGTAAATGCCGTCGAGATAAGGAAGGGGCTGGCCGTCGAGGCCCTTCTGCCAGTACTGGTCCCACTTCTTCAAAGTGACGTGGTCACCGGACTTCCATTCCACGAACTGCATCGGCCCGCTTCCCACCGGATTCTTGCGGCCGAAGTCTTCCTCGCCGTATTTCTCGACGGCAGCTTTGGATACCATGTACGGCGAGTCTACCTGCCCGCTGCTGAGGCGCGGCAGCAACGAGGCCATCGGCTGCTTCATATTGATTCGGATGGTGTTGTCGTCGACGACCTCGACGCTCTGGATGTCGCCCAGGCTGGACTTGAAGCGCGACTTGGGGTTGGTGATGAAGCGGTCGATGTTCCATTTCGCCACCTGGGCGTTCCAGTCCGATCCATCCTGGAACTTCACGCCTTTGCGGAGCTTGAACGTGGCGGTGTTGCCCTTGAGGTCCCAGCTTTCCGCCAGGGCCGGGGCAGGCCCCCATCCCCCTTTCGAATCCGACCGCCAGAACACCAGCGGATCGTAGATCATCTGCCGGTCAGGGGTATTGACACTGGACAACAGCGGGTCCATCGATACCCAGTCGTTTTGCTGGGCCGCCCGCAGCGTGCCGCCGCGCTTCACCTTCGGCGCTGCGGTGGGAGTGGGCGCGGCAGCGGTTGGCGTCGCCGCGGCGGGCTTGGCTGTCGCTGTGGGCGCGGTCTTATCCGGCGCGGTCGCGGGCGGCGCGGCCGGGGCAGCCGTAGGCAGCGCCGTCGGCGTCGCTGAGGCGCAAGCCGCCAGGAGAGCAGCCAAGATTATTAATACCAGCGCTCGAATAATCAAGCTGTGCATTGCTTCTTACCTTCCTTGAACTGAACTTGGCGCAACGCAATCTTTCGATGGATCAGGCCAATTCCAGCACTTGACGCGTTCATCCAATTGTCTGTGTATCTATACTCGTTTTGTATATGGGTGTCAAGAACAACCGCGCCGGCTAGTAGGGCCCTTTCAAAGTCCAGTGATCTGGTTGCAGTTGGGGTCCACCTCACCCCCTGGCCCCTCGCCTCTGGCGAGGGGTGGCCGCAGGCCGGAGGTGAGGTCAACTGCCGTTGGCAAGGCAACCGAAGCGCCGTCTGATTCCTGGCTGGCGACTTTGAAAAGTTTCCATGTCCCTTCGGGACGCCACCGCGGATGAAAATGCTTCGCTATTTTCAGAGCAGTTTTCCGGGCGGCCCGCCGCCACCATCGGGGATGAAAACGCATGGACATCTTGCTAGCATGGGCAGGTGCTGAGCGCCACAGGGTCGGGCCG
>JAMCWG010000014.1 GCA_023475235.1 Chloroflexota bacterium | reverse complement strand
TATTGTCATCCTCGAGGTATCCCGTCTCCTGATGCCGGCTTCTTCTCTGCATAGCTATTCGCTCCTGGCTCATCTTATTCAACCCGCTGTGTATCGTCAAGTGCTATTTCGCTTGCGACTGGCCCAACCAAGCCTGCCTCATCTGCACAGGCAGAGGCAGGAGTACATCTCTTTGAGGAAGCTGGATGGTATTCTGTCCAGCAGGCGAGCCTCGGCAAAGCCGACGCGGAGCGCGAGCCTCGCGTAGCTGGCGAAATCGATCGGGTACGGCACCCAGCAATTCCCACTGCTGGTGTTGTATTCGACCACGATCAGCCGGCCTTCGGGCTTCAGGTACGATTTCACCAGGCCCAAGACCGGCTCCTTTTTCTCCACGAAGTGCAGGGAGTTCGCCATCACGATGCCGTCCAGGGGCGGCAGCTCCAGCGGCCTGGTGAAGTTTCCCAGCAAGAAATGCACACGGGCCTTCGACGCGACCCGGCTGAACATAGCTTCCTGCCTGGCGAGTGCCGTGCCGTCCCTGTCCAGGGAATATATCTCACCGTCGGGGCCGATGAGATTGCTCAGGGCCAGCGTGAAGATTCCCGTTCCAGAGCCGAAATCCGCCCATCGCCCTCCCTTTTCGGAGATTCCCCGGCTGATAAGGCGCTGCTCTTTGTCTACGCCGCCGATTGTGTTCATGTGACTTCACCCAATTACCGCCAAGAATTGTCTGAAGCTGATGGCTAGTTCCCCTTGGAATACGGCGCAATTCTACCTCCCCGGGGGCCTTCGCGCCCGGGCACGAGGGAGTCGCACCTCGGGGTCCATTGCTCGGGTCCCGCGCCTGCCGAAACAAGGGGACTGGAGCAGCGCGTTGGGTTACAATTGACAATGAGGATCATCACGCCAAGAAGCACGGACGCGCAGCCTTCTGCCGGGCCGTCGCGACAGCGGCGCGCCGTTCGGCCGGGCCAGACTCTCACCTGCGACGGCAGGAGCCGGGTGAACATTCGTTGATCGAGAAAGACAATATCCCCGACGCTGACCTTAGGAAGACGCTGCTGTACGGGGCCGCCTCCTTTGGGAGCGGTCTGTTCTTTGGCTTCAGCGCCGCCCTCCTTCCCCTGTTTCTGTCCCGGTACACCAGCTCTTCCCTGGTGATCGGCATTGTGAGCAGCCTTCGACCCATCGCTGCCCTGGCTGCGCAGCCGCTGGTCGGCGCCTGGAGCGACCGGCTGCGCACTCCCCTGGGGCGGAGGCACGTGTTCCTTTGGGCCGGTGTGCCCCTGTGCGCGGTGCTCGTAGCGGCCACACCCCTGGCGACCAACCTGTTGATGGTTGCACTCGGCATCGGGCTTTTCGGCTTGTTCTTCAGCGTGGCCTACGGCCCCTATCAGACGCTGCTGGCCGATGTCTTCCCGCCCCATCGCCGGGGCAGCGTCAACGCCGTGGCCTCGCTGCTGAGCCTGCTCGGCCAGGCCGGCATCGCCGGTGCCGGGTCCCTGCTGGCCGGCGTGCGGCTGGACGTCGTTTTCTACATAGTGGCAGGCGGCCTCTTAATCAGCTTCGGGGCCACCGCGCTGGGTCTGGAGGAGCCGCCGCCCTCGACGGACGGCCAGAGCATTTCGTTGAAACAGCAGCTAGACGCGGCCCTGGCCCGGAGAACGGCGCTTCAGTTCCTGGCCTCACAGTGGCTGCTATGGTTCGGGATCAATGCCGTGGCACCGTTTATAACTTTGTTCCTGGTCAGCGTGTACGGCGCCACGGAAATGCAGGCATTATTGGGCTTTCTACTGCTGGTGCTCGCCAGCGGTGCCTTTGCGCTGCCAGCAGGCCGGCTGGGCGACCGGCTGGGAAAGAAGCCGGTGCTCGCTACCGGGCTGGTGCTGTTCATCATCAGTTCGTTGGGGGTGCTGGCCGTGCGCCAGTACGAGACCGCCGCGGCTCTGCTGCTGATCGCCGGGGCCGCTAATGCCATCGTCAATGTGCTCAGCTACCCTCTTCTGACCGAGCTGGTGCCGGCGGACGAAGTTGGGACGTTCACCGGGCTCAACCTTGGGCTGCAATCGGCCGGTGTCCCCCTGGCCATACTGTTCGCCGGAGCCCTCATCGGCGCGTTCGGCTACCCGAGCATCTTCCTGCTGCTGGCGGCGACCAGCGCGGGATCCCTTGCCCTCTTGCAGACGCTTCCGGGCCGGGGCGTGACCGGAGAGCGCCCCCAGTCCATATAGGGAGCCGCGATCAGTCCTGTCCGGCCTCACGCGTACCTGATGCGCGGGTCCAGGTAGGCATACGCCACGTCGGCCAGTAGATTGCAGACGACCACGCCGAGCGCCATCACCAGCACTACCGCCTGCACCACCGGAAAATCGCGGAAAAAGATGGAATCCACCAGCAGCCTTCCCGCTCCCGGCACGGAGAATATGGTCTCGATCACCACTGCCCCGCCGAACATGTGCCCGATGTGGAGGCCCAGGATCGTCACCACCGGTATCATCGCATTCTTCAGAGCATGGGCCATAACCACGGTGCGCTCGCCCAGGCCTTTGGCGCGGGCGGTGACGATGTACTCCTGCTGAAGCGCTTCGATCAGCGACGACCGCATCTGCCGCATTATCGAGGCGGCAGAATGGGTGCCCAGGGTGAAGGCAGGCATCAGCATCAGCTTGAGGTTGGTGCCGAGATCGGTGAAGGGGTCGATGTACCCGGAAGGCGGCAGCCACCGCAGCCACACGGCCAACAGGTAGATCAGCATAATCCCGAACCAGAAGGACGGCGTCGCCACACCGCCCACGGCGATCAGCGTGCCGATGGTATCGAAGGCCGAGCGCGGTCGCACCGCCGATACAACGCCGACCGGGAAGGCGATGCACAGGGCAACCAGCATGCCGAGCACGCCCAGCTCAATCGTTATAGGCATTTTCTGGGCGATAGCCTCGACGATTGGCTGCCGGTTCCGCACCGAGACACCGAAGTTGCCCCGCAGCGCTTTGGTGAACCAGTCCCAATATTGCACCGGGATCGGGCGGTCCAGTCCCAGCTCTTCTCTGAGCGTCTGGTACAGCTCCTTGTCCCTCGCCAGCTCCTCCCCGAGGATGGCCAGGGCAGGGTCGCCGGGCAGCAGCAAGATTATCGAGAACGCGAGAACAGTAACGATAAGGATGGTCGGCACAGAGGTCACCAGCCGCCGGACAACGAACTTACCCAAGGGGCACCTTCTCCTCTCCGAGCTATCCGCAGCGGGTTGCGGGGACCGGCAGACGACGTCGTCTGAGTGTAGCGCGAAGAGCGGCCGGCAGTCAAACTTCTCACGCCATTTGCTCCTTCCTGTGCCGCAGGGGCCTGCTAGCTTTGCTTGTTCTGCTCCCCGGCAGACCGCCGCACCAGGTCGGGCACGATGCTCAGGGCCTGTCCGATCTTGGAGGCGTCTCGCCCTCCGGCCTGGGCGAGGTTGGGCCGGCCGCCCCCGCTCCCGCCGGTGACGGAAGCCACCTCTTTGATAAGTTGTCCCGCGTGGTATTTCAGCCCGCTGGAGACCATTGCCACGAAGCTGGGACGGCTATCGATGACTGCCCCCAACACGATCACGCTGGGACCCAGCCGGTCGCGCAGCCAGTCGCCCATCTCACGCATACGCTCGACGCTCGACGCGTTGACCTGGGAGGCCAGCACGCGCACTCCATCGACGACTTCCGCCTTGCTCAGCAGCGACTCCAGCTCGCCTGCAGCCAGCGCCCGCTCGAGGCGGGCGACATCGCGCCGCTGCGCCTGCAGCTCGGACTGGAGGGCTTCCAAGCGCTCCACGGGGTCGCCGCCGGGCAGCCGCTCCTCGATAGCCCGGAGCACATCCAGGCGCTCGGCGACGTATGCCTCGGCGGGTCGGCCGGCCACCGCTTCGATGCGCCGCAGTCCGGTGCCCACGCTGGTCTCGCTGATGATATGGAAGAACCCTATCTCTCCGGTGTGCCGCACGTGGGTACCGCCACATAGCTCGCGGCTGTAATCTCCCATCTGGACCAGCCGGACCTGGTCGCCGTACTTCTCGTCGAACAGGGCCATCGCGCCCGACGCCAGGGCCTCGCGGTAGCCGGTGATAGCCGTCTCCACCGGCATGTCTGCCCGGATGGCCTGGTTCACCAGCCGCTCCACCTGCGCCAGATCGTCTCTCGTCAATGCCGAAGGGTGCGAGAAGTCGAAGCGCAGGCGGTCGGGCGCCACCAGCGAGCCCGACTGCTGGGCGTGGCCGCCCAGCGTTTGCTGCAGGGCCTTGTGCAGCAGGTGGGTCACCGAGTGATGGCGTGCGATGTCGGCGCGCCGGTCCTCGCCGACGCGGGCCGTGACCGGCTGGCCCTTCTCCAGATAGCCCGACGCTACCTTCGCCATGTGCACGATGAGCCCCGGCAGCGGCCGCTGCGTGTCCGTTATCTCGGCCCAGCCGGTAGCGCTCTCCACAACCCCGGCATCGCCCACCTGTCCGCCGGACTCCGCATAGAAGGGAGTCTCTGGGAGTATCACCTCGACTTCCTCGCCGGCCTCGGCTGTCAGCCGCTCGCCGTCCTGGCCCACCAGCGCCAACAGCTCCGTCTCCACATCGCAGGTGGTATATCCGACGAAGTGGGTCTCGCGAACGCCGAGTTGCTGGTACACGTCGGTTGGCGGGCGCTGGCTCAGGCTGAATCTGGCCGTGCTGCGCGCGAGGGCACGCTGCGCCTCCATCGCCTTATCAAATGCCCCCAGCCCCCCGGTGA
>JAMCWG010000189.1:10643-22166 GCA_023475235.1 Chloroflexota bacterium | reverse complement strand
TTCCGATGCGACTCCTCGCCACGGCGAGAGTGCCGCAGGCATCTTGGCGAGCGACTCGCCGTGGCGAGGTCCGCCTCTGGCAGACGAGTCGCCTCTGGTGACCTCTCCGTAAACGGAGAGGGGAAACGTGTTGCTCCCTCTCCCTCTGGGAGAGGGCTGGGGTGAGGGTCGATCTCTCCCTCTCTCCACGAAAGGGGGCTGGGCCCACTCGTATTCCCTGCTGCCATTCGAAACATACAGTCTTGCCGCGGTAGTTTGAGGGCGAGGTATCCCTCGCCCACGCGCTCACGACATCTATATTACCATAGCAGAGGTCACATCGGGTCCAGTGGGTAGATCGGCCGCCGAATACGCCGGTACGGGAAGCGCTCCAGACGCGGGCTCGTGATGCCCGGCGCATCCACCTCGATCACCTGCGCGGCGATGGGCTCGAAGGCCGCGCGGAAGTGCGCTGCCGACTTCAGCACCAGCGCCTGCCGCTCGGTAGGCTCGATGCCGAAGGCACGGAAGTATTCGAGGTCGTTGGGATGGGCACGATGCTCGCTGAGGATCAGCTCTATCCCGTCAATGCCGCCTATCTCCAGCACCACCGTCCGGCCGATGGTCTGGATGATGCCGGGTGACTGCGGCCCCCGCCGCCGGAACGAGCCCTCGTGGATGAGCCGCACCATCCCCGTGACCTCTACCGGCTCGCCGTGGTACTTGTCCCGCTTGCCGCCCACCTTCGCCGTTATCGTCTTGCCCACGCCGGCCGCGATGGCCTGGTCGATGACCTCCTGGTCGGAGATGGTGGATATGGCGACCCGCTTCGCCCCGGCATTCAACAGCTCTTCCAGGATAGCTGTGCCATCACCCGAGGTGCCCCCTGCGCCGCTGTCGGCGATATCTGCCAGTATGACCGGGCCGGACGGCGCGGCCATTGCCTTCTCCACTGCCTCCTTCACGGGCACGGGGTGGACCAGCCACCTGTCGCCGGCCGCCATCGCCGCAGCCGATATCTCCCTGGCCTTGATCCGCGCCAGGGCCGGATCGTTGTCGGCGTAGACCAGCACGCCCAGGCCGGCCGGCGGGATGTCGGCGAAGGGGAAGCCGCTGAAGACCGAGGCCGTGATGATGCCCTTCTCCTTCTCAACGGCGTGCGCCATCTCCATCAGCATCCGCATCGGCGTGTCCGTGGTGGTGACGCCCGTCTGCAGTGGGGGCATAAGAGGAGGCTTCTCCAGTGCGCCGACGGGTCGCAGGCCACCTTTTATGCGCATCAGCAGGTCGGCCACCTCTCGCGCCCGCTCGTACTGGTCGACGTGAGGGTACGTATCGTAGCCGACCAGTATGTCGGCGTTGGACACCATCTCCTCGGTCATGTTGGCGTGCAGGTCCAGCGTCGAGACGATGGGAACGTCTTTGCCGACCAGTTGCCGCAGGGCTTGCAGGATGAATCCTTCCGGGTCGTCGATCCCTTCGACAACTGCCGCCCCGTGCAGTTGGAGCTGGACGCCGTCCACCGTGCCGGCACGGCGAATGGCGTCCAGCATGTTGTCGAGGAAGAAGTCCAGGGTCTCGCGAGGTATCACCCCACCGGGGATAGCTGTGGCATAGATGGTCGGCAGCAGATCGAAGCCGTACTGCCTGGCAGCGTCGATGAAGGCACCTTCGATGGTCTGGGTGCCCGCAAAGCGATCGATTATCTCCTGGCCGAACGAGATTCCCTGCTTGGCGAACTCGTCCCGGTTGGTGGGAATGTTAGAAAAGGTGTTGGTCTCGTGCGAGATGGTCCCAATGGCAATCTTCACCGTTGTCCCTCCTCTGCCGAGTAGTTCGTTGGGCAAACCGCGTGGCCGGCCGTAGCCGTAGCCGTAGCCGTAGGGGCGAGGCATGCCTCGCCCTCACACGGCGTTGGGCAGGGAGCGAAAGCCCCGCCCGTACTATGACAACCGGGGCAGCGAGGCGTGTGCCTACGACACATCAAATCTTGATTCGCTCGACTGTTACCTTGTCCGCCTCTTTCAGGTTGATGCCGAAGCCGAGCCCCGGCTTAGTCGGGGCGTGCACGTAGCCTTCGGCGTCCACTCTGATGGGGTCTTCGTAGACGCCGGGATAGATCTCCTCGTCGAAGCAGCCTTCCGGCACCGCCTGCTCGTAGTAGTCGCTGACATTGCTGGCCAGGCCGATGTGGAGGCTGGCCGTGCCGCCGCCGAAATCGTGCGGCTCCAGCTTCATATGGTTGGCCTCCGCCATAGCCACCAATTTCATCGCGTCGGTGATGCCGAAGGAGGAAGGTGCGGCCATGATATCCATGCAATGCATCCGGAGCATAGGGATGTATTCCTCGATGCGCTCCACCCGGTCGGCGGCTCGCACCTGCACCACCTTGCACTCCCGCGTGACCTCGGCCAGGCCGTCCAGGTCGGTGTTTGGCAGCGGGTCCTCGTACCACCAGAAGTTCAGCTCGTCGAGCACCCTGCCCACCATCAAAGCTTCCTGGCGGGTGTATGGCGCCGGGTAGATGAGCGTGTCGATCATCAGCGTGAAATCGTCGCCCACGGCCTTCCGCACGGCGTAGCACAGGCGGATATCGTCCTTTGCCGCGCAGTACGGATGCAGCTTCACGGCGGTGAACCCCTTGGCCTTGACCTCCAGCACCGTGTTCACGAATCGCTCATCGCTGGAGTGGTGGATGGTGGAGCCATAGGCGAGAATCTTCTCCTTAGCGGCGCCGAGAAGCTTGTAGATCGGCTGATTGAAGGCCTTGCCGGCAATGTCCCACAGGCCGTAGTCCAGCACTCCCATGACCCGCTGCGGCCAGTAGAACCGGTAGCGCAGCACCTTGGCGAGCTTGGCGCGATCGAAAGGGTCCTGGCCGTGGATATGCTCCTTGGCCTGCTGCCAGAGGCGCGCCAGCTCACGCACCGTGCTGGCCTGGCTGGAGACGATGCCGTCGATGCCCGCGTCGGTATGGATTATGGCGATGCCGTTCTGCCGCATGGGCGTCGTGATGTACTCAGGCACTTCCTGATGGTGGTTGACCCGGGGCTCGAAAACCTGGACTGTCAGACCTGTTAGTTTCATCGCAGGCACTCCTCTCTCCGCACATTTTGACCTGCCCCGATGCTATCATAAGCGAGTGACCACGTGAAGGGGACATGACCGAGCATTTCATAGGGTGCTATGAAAATAGGTTTTCATCCAGCGGTGGTGCCCCTTCGGGCGTGACAAAGTCTTTTCATTGTCCAACGGCAATAGTGGGTCGACGGCAAATAAGTCTGACCACAGAGTTACCATAGCCTGGCGGCCACCACCCCAAATGAAAGCTATGGCACACCGGCCGGAACCTTGCGCAGGTCCCGAACCTGCGCAAGGTTTGCTCAGGCCTCACCCATCGAGCCCTTCTTTCATATCAGGCACAGAGCCACAGAGTTCTCTAGCTGTCGTGCTCTCTGTGGCTGATATGAAAATACTCCCTGCGCTGTCAGGCCGCTGCTCCGACGGGGGTGAGGTTGGGCTCATATCCCAGGCGTCGCAGTTCTTTGGTCAGATGTTGGCATCTAGCTTCTCGTCGCCTCTGGTCGTAGTAGGTGTCGCCCAACTCCTTGTAGGGCCTCTTGTACAAGAGGATATCGTAGGCAATGAGCAGGATAGTATGGCCCACCGCTATGCCCGCTTTCTTGCCACCTCGTCTAGCTTTGATCCGCCGGTACTTGCTGGATAGGTGGCTATCTTTCTTCTTGCCCGCCGCCTTACCTGACTCGGTGAGGGCATTTCGCAGCCAAGGGCTGCCTTTGCGCACCTTGGCACTTTTACGCTTGCCTGCACTCTCATTGTTACCTGGAGCCATCCCTGCCCAGGAAGCAGCGTGGGCGGGGGTGGGAAAGCGGCTCATATCGGTCCCGAGCTCGGCCAAGATCACCTCGGCTGTGGTTCGCCCCACCCCGGGTATCCCATCCAAGCGCTCCAGGTCCTCCTCAAAAGGGCGCAGGCGCTCTGCTATCTCCTGGCTCAACTGGGCGATTACCCCATCCAGGAACTCTATGTGCTCCAGTTGCTGGGCCAGCATAAAGCGCTGGTGAGGACCCAGTCGGCCCTGCAACGCCTTCATCAGCTCCGGCAGTTTGTCCCGCAGTTGGCGCTGGGCCAGGTCGGCCAACACACTCGGATCATCCTGGCCGGCGATGATGGCCTTGAGCATCAAGTGACCCGAAACGCCCATCACATCGCTGGCTACCGAGCCCAGCTTGATGTTGGCCCCTCGCCTCGGCGAGTCGCCTCTGGCGACTTCCAGGGTCTTCTGCAGACGGTTCACCTCCGCTGCCCACTCCCTCACCAGGCTGGTACGATACCGGGTCAGTTCTCGCAGCTCTCGCTGGGTCTTGTCGGGCACCAAGCTCGCTCTCAGCAGGCCGTGACGCAAGAGGTCGGCTATCCACTCCGCATCCTTCACATCAGTCTTGCGCCCGGGCACCGCTTTGATGTGCTGCGCATTGACCAGGAGTAACTCGAAGCGCTCCTCCAGCAAGTTGTAGATTGGCTTCCAGTACACCCCGGTGGACTCCATAGCTACATGGCTGACCCCCTGCCCTTCCAGCCAATCAGCTAGCTCCAACAGGTCCTGGGTCATAGTGCCAAAAGACCGTATCTCTTTGTGCACTCCGGCCTCGGAAGTGGACACCATCACACAAGCTGTCAGTTCCTTCTTGTGCACATCCAGGCCCGCACACCGCTGGTAGGTGACTTCCATCCTTCGCTATCCTCCTTGGCCCGGCCCATTCAGTACCCCTAGCAAGCTTGGCTACTGGTACCTTTGGCTCAAGAGGATGCCCGTGTGTTTAGATTCTGATATGCGTGCTCCCCTGCCTTGGCAGTTAGGCACAGATGGTGGTGCCTGCAGGCATCCAGGTCAAACTCTGTAACGGACTCGCAGCACCAGACGCAGACCGACCTTCTGTTGACAGCCCCGGCCGAGCCACCCCTAGCATACCACCAGGCTACCGCCCTTTTCATTTGGGGTGGTGGCCGCCAGGCTATGAGAACTCTGTGGTTGTCGGATCCAGAGCACTCTAGGACAGTGACGCGGGAGAATGAAAAGAGCCTAGCATTTCACTTGACAGGGGGGCCCGGCAGCGCCATCATGTTAATATGCTATAGGTGCGTGCAGCCATCCGGGCAAGGAGTAGGCCGGGCCGACGGAGGACGGATAGCAGCCGTGAGAGACTTGGCACAGGGGCTTGTGGTCCTCGTCGCGGTGATGCTGTTGGTCGTGGCGGCAACATCGGCCGGGAAGCTGGCCCTCGATCAGCACTCTACCGCCGACCTGCCCGCGCCGACAATGGTGGCCGCTGTCCCGCCCGCTCCGACGGCGCCGGCACGCCCCGGCCCGGCATCCACCGCCATCGTCAGCCTTCCGGCCTTCCCTGCTGCGCCCGTGGGGAGCAGTCCTCCCGGCCCGGGCGTTGCCCCGCCAGCCGATGCGAAGCCTTCGATACCCCTCGCGGCAGCACCGGCGTCGCCGGCCCGGCCGGACGCGGCGACGGCCGCAACACCAACGGCCGGCACGAGCGGCCCCGCGGCCGGGGTGGGGATGTCGATGTCCGTCCTCAATCCAACTGCTCCAATATCCACAGTTATTCTGCCATCACTAGTCAGCACGCCCGCCACAGGGGTAGTCATTCCGACCACCGGCGTCGCTTCCCCTGCTACCCCGACCGGCACTTCCACTGCTGCGTCTATCGCCGCAGGCAGCGTCGCACCACCGACGGCTACGGCGCCGGCGCGCCCGACCAACGTTATCCTCCCGGCCAACACTCCCCTCCCAACTGCTACCCCCGTTCCTACGGGCACGCGTCAGCCCACGACGACCACGGCCCCTTCGCCGGCTGGCGGCGTGGCTATCGCTATGGTGCCAGCAGCCACCCGGGTCGCACCGGGCCAGACTGTAAGCGTGGACATTCACGTTGCCGCTGGCAGTCAGCCGGTAGATGGGGTGGAAGTCCACATCGACTTCGACCCCATGAAACTCCAGGTGGTAGAGAGCGACGGTCGTCCAGCCAGCAAGATCGTGAACGGCACAGCATTTACGATGGATATTATGAATGCCGTGGATAATCCCAAGGGCCGCATCGACTACGCTATCGGGGCAGCGCCTGGCAGCGGCAATGAACGGTCCGGCAGCTTCGTCGTGGCCAGCTTCAGAGCTGTGGCGACGGGCGAGACTACCCTCAAGTTCAGCTCCACCCTTCCCAGGAAAACGGACATCACGTACAGTGGAAAGTCGGTCCTCACGGTCGCACCTTCGCCGGTGAGCATCCCCGTACAATAGCCCCCTCCTTGTCGGTCACGACCAGACCGCTCTGCCACTCATAGCTTCTTCGAAGCGGCAAGGCACTCATTTCCTCAGGCAAGCGCCTCACCGTTCTTGACATGCAGCAGGCCAGCGCCCATCATGGTGCCGGCCTGCATTACCGCCGCCTCGGGCCCCGCAGGCCAATTCGAGGCAAGAGCGGAGGACGTGTCTGCGATGATGAAACACCGGACGCTCGAGGTTACCGCGCTGGCAGTGCTGCTCCTTCTTATGACTGACATCGCCGCCGCGTGCGATGTGGACCAGGGAAGCCCGTCGCTCGCTGCCGGATCAAGCGCTAGTGCCCCGGCTCGCGCCGATGCAGGGTCCCCGGCGCCGGCCAAAGTAGCCAACATACCGATATCAGCCCCCACTCAGGCATCCGCACCCGCCGCGTCAGTGGCCATCGCCCTATCGCCAGCCACCGTCCAGGTGAAACGAGGAGAGACCTTCTCCATCGAAGTCCAGCTCGTCGCCGGAGCGCAGAAGCTTGACGCCGTTCAGGCTTCGCTGAGCTTCGATCCCAAGTACGCGCAGGTGGTGGACACTACCGGCGCGCCGGCAACTGCCGTCGAGGCCGGGAAGGCATTGCCCACTCTGCTGCTGAACCAGGCGGACAATGCCAAGGGGTCCATCGATTATGCGGCGGGGGCTGCCTTCGAGCCCGGCAAGGAGCCTTCCGGCACCTTCACCCTGGCCACCATGCACCTCAAGGCCCTCCAGGCCGGCCAGACCACCATCTCGTTCGCATCCGCTCCGCCCCACAAGACGGAGGCCGCCTACGGTGGCAAGTTCGTGCCGGTAAAAGAGCCCGCGGCCGGAAGCATCACCATCTCCCCTTAGTGCAGCAATACCTGCGCGGCCCCGTGCCAGGGCCTTCGGCGACGCTGCACACGGATGGCTGGCCAGTCGTCCATGTGCTTTTGTGCTGGCGCCTCAGGTTGAAACGTGCCTGCCCAGCCGTTATCATGAAATGTAGACGTAAGGTTATTCCGGCCACAAACTGAAGCGGGTAGGAGGCAATGGTCTGTGGAAGACGTGACGTCGGCATTATCCGCCCTGAGTCAGGCCATCGGCGTGGAGCTGGATGGCCGTCGATTCTACACCCAGTGCGCCGAGCGCACCCAGGACCCAATGGGCAAGAGCATGTTCCAGTCACTCATCAAAGATGAGGAGCAGCATATCCGCATTCTTCAGAACGAGTATGACCGGCTGGCCGGTGGCGGCACATGGCTCGACCTCGGCCAGGCGCGAGAAGGAACGCCGGTCGGCCCTTCGCTGAAGCTTTTCCCGAACGGGGCGCCGGCCACGCTTCCACCGGCAACCAACGACCTGCTGGCGCTGAGCATAGCGATGGACTTCGAGCGAAAAGGCTACTCCAACTATAAGGCAGCGGCCGGGCAGGCTACCGACCCCATCGCCAGACAGATCTTCGATTACCTGGCCTCGTTCGAGGAGGTCCACTACGAGTACCTGGAGAAGCACCGCAAGTATCTTGACGACACCGGCACGTGGGCATTCTTCGAGATGGAGCGCCCGATTTACGACATCTAGCCTGACAAAGTGGCCTTATGGCGGCTTCGCACCGATCGCAGGGTTGGTGCGAAGCCATCCTTTCTGTGGGCCCGCGCTGCACAATGATGCCCGGCCATGATACACTATCTCCGGAAATCCCTTCGCCGGATTGCGAATAGACACTGCTGGGTATTGAAATGCTGGGCCAACTCACTCTTATAGCGGCCCTGATTCTTTTTAACGCCTTCTTCGCCGCTTCGGAGATCGCCATACTGTCTGTTCGCCGCGTGCGCGTTCGGCAGCTCGCAGACGAACGGCTTCCCGCTGCCCTGGCCTTGCTGCGGCTCACCGGCAACCCCGGCGTCTTCCTAGCCACCATCCAGGTGGGCGTCACCCTGACCGGGTTCTTCGCCGCCGCCGTCGGCGCGGTGAGCGCGGTCATACTGCTGGAGGAGCTCCTGCGCGAGGTGCCCCTCGCCGCCGTGTCTAACGCCAGCCACGCCATCGCCCTGGTGGTGGAGACAACGTTGATAGCCCTGATAACCCTGCTGCTGGGCGAGCTGGTCCCCAAGAACCTGGCCATCCAGAATGCCGAGGGCATCGCCCTGGCCGTGGCCCGCCCGTTGGAGGCGTTCTCCGTCCTCGCCCGCCCGCTGGTGGCCCTCCTCACCATTACCACTGACCTGATATTGCACACACTCGGCATCCAGCGCCAGGCCCGGCCCACCACCGTGACGGAGGACGAGCTGCGGTCGATGATCGATATGGGAGGCAAGGAGGGCGTGCTGGCGCCCCTGGAGCGGGACATCATCGAAGGCGCCTTCGACCTGGGCGAGATCCGCGTGGGCGATGTTATGGTCCCCAGACCGGACGTGGTGGCCCTGGAGCGCTCCTCCACGCCCGCTCAGGCCCTCGACTTGTTCCTGCGCTATCGTTACTCCCGCCTGCCAGTCTATCAGGACACTATGGACAACATCATTGGCGTCATCGTGGCCAAGGACCTGCTCCAAATGTGCGATCCGGCAAATCCGCTGGCCGACATCGGCGAGGTCATCCGGCCCGTTCCCGTGATCTCTGAGAACCGCCGGGTGAGCGAAGTGCTGGGGACATTGCAGCGGGGCCGCGTTCACATCGCCGTGGTCCTGGATGAGTTCGGCGGCACGGCGGGAATCATCACCCTTGAGGACGTGCTGGAAGAGCTGGTCGGAGAGATCGCCGGGGCGGCGACCCCTCAGGGCCAGGACATCGAGCTGCGCGGCCCCGAGGAAATAGTGGTGAGCGGCCGGGTCAGCCTTGCAGAAGTGAACGATCTTCTTTCCTTGAACCTATCGGATGAAGAGGCCCACTCGGTGGGCGGCTTCATCCAGGACCACCTGGGCCGGCTCGCCGTGCCCGGCGACGAGGTCGTCGCTCCCGACGCCCGGCTCAAGGTCCTCTCGATGGCTGGCCGCCGGATAAAACAAGTACAAATCGTCAAAGTCCATTCTTCGGAGGAAAACAATGGAGACTGATACCCTGGTCAGGGGGCTGCAGCAGGCAGTAGGCGACGCGAAGGTACGACACGCCCATGCCGATCTGCTCTGCTATTCATACGATTCCTCGCTGGAGTCGCAGATGCACCAGTGGCTGCCTCAGGCGGTGGTGATCCCCCGCTCCATAGATGACGTGGTGTCGGCGGTGCGCTTCGCGGCCCAGCACGGCGTGCCCATCACCCCCAGGGGCGCGGCCACCGGCCAGACCGCCGGGTGCGTCGCCCCTCGCGGCGGCATCATCATCGATATGAGCCAGATGAACCACATCCTCGAGCTGGATGCCGACGACCTGCAGGTGATCATCGAGCCGGGGGTTGTCCACGCCAACCTGAACGAGTTCCTGGCCAAGAAGAAGCTGCTCTTCCCGCCCGATCCGGGCAGCAGCAAGATGTGCACCGTCGGCGGCATGGTAGCCAACAACTCTCGCGGAATGCGGGCCGTGAAGTACGGCTCCACGGGGGACTACGTTCTGGGAATAAAGCTGGTGATGGCCGACGGGCAGTTGATCACCACGGGATCGATGAGCTCCAGGGCGGTGCAGTCCTCCTCCGGCATAGACTTGACTAAGCTCTTCGTCGGTTCGGAGGGAATGCTGGGCGTCTTCGTGCAGCTACGCCTCAAGGTGATTCCCGCCCCGCAGACCAGGGGTCTGGTCCTCGCCGTGTTCGACCGGCTGGAAGACAGCGGCCAATCGGTGCTGGAGGTGTTCCGGGCGGGCATCCTGCCCTCAGCCATCGAGATCCTGGACGCCTCGGCCATCAAGGCGGTGAACATCTACCGGCCAAGCATGGACCTCCCCGAGGCCGACGCCATTCTCTTGTACGAAGTCGACGGCAATCCGGAGAGCGTGAAATATGATGGGCAGCGGATAGCGGAGATCGTGCGGCCGCTGGCCCGGACGGTGGAGTGGTCGGATGAGAAGCAGCGAGTGAACGCGCTATGGGAAGCGCGCAGCCTGGTGGGCGCTGCCTCCGGCCAGGTGGTGCCGGGCGCGGCACGCGTGTACGCCGGCGAGGACATCAGCGTGCCCATCGCCAGGGTACCGGAGACCCTGCGGGCCATCCGCAACATCGGAGAGAAGCACAATATCGTGCTGGTGACCTACGGCCACGTCGGCAGCGGCAACATGCACACCGCGCCGGTCATTCACGTCAACGACGCCGACCAGGTGCGCCGGGTGGGACTGGTCGCCGACGAGATACATCATCTGGCCCTGAAGATAGGCGGGACCGTCACCGGCGAGCACGGGGTGGGCGTCACCCGCATACCCTATATGCGAGAAGAGCACGGCCCGGCCCTCGACGTGATGTGGAAGATCAAGCAGGCCCTCGATCCTCAGAACATTATGAATCCCGGGAAGACTTTCTCCCCAGAGGAGTTCAAGTGATGTTAGATCAGGGGGCCAGTCACGATGGCCCGTAAGGGGCGGCCCTCACGCCGGTTGCGTGAGCCGCAGGAGAAGCCATCGGCGCGCCCTCGCCGGCGGCAGAGCCTGGCCCAGCGACGCTTCGAGGTGATGGTCCAGCGGGCCGTGGATGGGCTGCCAAAGGAGTTCCACGACCTGCTGGCCGAAACACCGGTGGTGGTCGAGGACGAGCCCACGGCGGAGGACCTGGCGGGCACCGGCACGCCCGAAGACGAGACGCTCTTCGGGATGTATCAGGGCGTGCCGCTGACCGAGCGGTCCAGCAGCTACGGCCTGAGCCTGCCCGAGCGCATCGTTATCTACCGCCTGCCGCTGGAAGAGGAGTGCGACACGCGGCAAGAGACCATCTGGGAGATACAACGGACCCTCGTCCACGAGCTGGCCCATCACTTCGGCATCTCGGAAGAACGCATCGCCGAGCTGGGCTGGGAGTAGCGGTCTGGGGAACGCGCTCTGCGCTAGTTCCCGCCGAAGCTGAGTAGCGTACCGTAGATGTAGGCAGTGGTGTCGCCCAGCGTCACCTGATACCAACGTGCCTCGCTGCCGTCCACGGCTTCGCCCAGCACCACGTCCAGCACATCCACAACTGTGCCGACCGGCACCCTCTGCACCACTGGCTGGTCGGTCTTGGGACCGCTGCGGGCGTTCACCGCGTCCCCCTCCGGGTATTGCACAGTCCCTTTCGGGGGTGGCAGGGCAAGCTTCGGGTCGACGCTGGC
>JAMCWG010000189.1:0-10625 GCA_023475235.1 Chloroflexota bacterium | reverse complement strand
AAACGAAGCCCGTTTTGGAGTCGACGGTCACCTTATACCAGCGGTTCTCATCCCCGCTCACCGCTTGGCCGCGCACTGCCTGGACGATGGTCACCTGTGTGCCGTCAGGCAGGGAGCGGGCCGCCGGTGCGGCGGTACTCGGCTCGGTTCGCAGCGCCACACCCTGCCCGCCCGACTGCACCTTGCCCAGGCGAGCGCCGGTCCCGCCGGCAGGCGGCGTCGGCCCCGCCGGAGGGGGCACCGCGGTGGGCGTCGGCGCAGGCACCACGGCAGGGTTCTCCGAGAACGGCAGCCCGAAGTAGGCGGATATACCCTGGGCGTAGGCCAGCGAGATGGCCTGAGGCATATTGGGCTGGGCCAATTGAGCGGCGTCGTCATCGTTGGTGATGAACAGCGCCTCGCCGAGCGCACCGGGCATCGCGCTGGGGCGCGTCGCCGTATCTCCCAGAATGTACAGATGGGCCCGCGGCCCGAACAGGCGGGAGTCGTCCTGCACCCCGCGGTCGATGAGTCCGGTGTATCCTGCCGTCCGTATGCCCTGCACGAGGCTCGACTGCAGCGCCTGGGCCAGCTTCAAGGACTGGGCAGAGAGGGGGCGCCCCGGGCTGTAGTGGACGGCTGTCCCCCGCATAGTGGGGTCCGAGAAGCCGTTGAAATGGATGGACACCAGGACGTCCGCCCGTGCGTTGTTCGCGATGTCGATGCGGGCCTGCAGGTCGTCCCGCAGGCTGACGGCAGCATCGCCGGTGATGTCCCGCGTCGGAACATTCACCCGCGTATCGGCGTTGCGGGTCACCACTACGTGGTAGCCATTGGCGGCAAGGTAGGCTGCCGCCCGCAGTGCTACCGCCAGGGTCAGCTCTTTCTCCACCAGCCGCGGGCCGTCCACCGTCCGGGCCGCCCCAATCTCCACGCCGCCGTGTCCCGGGTCGAGGACCACGGTCTTGCCGTTTCGGGTGTACGACGGCGATTCCACGTCGAAGCCGGTGACGGGATAGAACCCCGCTTCGGCGCCGATGTCGCCGCCATTGGCGACCGTCACCTGGCCGGCCTTCGCCCAGGGCACATCCACCTTCCACTGCTGGATGACCGCCCGCTGCAGGCGGACCGCGAAATGGTTGCCGTTGTCCACGACTTTCGATGTCGGCAGGCCGAAGAAGGTCATCGGATCGGGCGAGGCGTAGTAGCGGGCCTTGATGGCCGGGTTGGCGTCCAGCAGCGCCTGTCGGTCCCTCACGATCTTCGACCAGTCCTTTCCGGCATCGAACGACGGGTCCAATGGTCTGGGCGTGGACCGGGCCGCCACCAGCCAATCATCGAACCCCGTGTCGTGCATCAGGTCGAAGACGTTGACGAACCACGCCTGCTGCGCTTCCGATCGCCACTGGAGCACGCCGCGCTGGAACGCCTGCACCACAAAGTTGTTCCACTTGAAGCGCCTGGAGATCGGATAGCCCACCGCATCGACACCGCCCAGACGACGGAACTCGCTCCAGAACTTGGCCTCGTCATCGTCCGTGACGGCGTACCCGGTGTCACCGTTGCCGCCCAGCCTGTTGGCTTGCTTGAAGAAGTGCCCGCCGGGGATATCGAAGTCCTGCTGTGGGGCCAGGTAGGCCTGGGGAGGCTCGGCCCACGCGATATGAGGCGGGCGCAATGAGAGGACGAGGCCCACGATAGCCAGCGCCAGCAGAGCGGTCGCTATCGCCCGCAAGATAACCGTCCCTTGGAAAGCGAAGACCTAATAGACCGGGTCATCATCGGGGCAATAATAGCAGATTCGCAGCAATTCTGCACACCCTTCCTGGGGCATTCCACAAGAAGGGCCGCAAGCAATGGGGGACGGCTCGTGGGCCGCCCCCAGAAGTGCCCCGCTCTGTTTGGGCTTACGCCCGGCCGGACAGCTTCAAACCCAGGTCCAGCCCGGAGTTGTCCCGCTCAGGCCGCACCATCAAGAACTGGAAGCCGTCTTTGATCCGCTGCTCGAGATTCCCCTTGTTGGCCTGCGGCGAGCCGAAGGGCACGCCGAACTCTTTGCAGATGCTGGCCGCCTCCTGGACCGCCGCGGCCACCTCGGGCGTGTACTTGCCTTTGTAGCCCAGCGAGACCGACAGATCGCTTTCGCTGATGAGGATCAGCCCCGGCTTCTTGACCTCTCGCAGGATCTGGCGGAGGTTGCTGACGCTCTCCTGCGTCTCGCACTGCAGCAGCGGCAGGATCTCGCCGTTGGGGTCCATGGGCCAGATGTCGGCCTTATCGTAGTACTCCTCTTGAGTCAGCCCCCAGTACCGGATGGCGTTCCCCGGAGCGTGGCCCCGCCTCCCCACCGGCTCGGCGTCGAGCGCGCCCTTTTCCTGGATGTAGCGGGCTGCCTTGAGTGCGTTCCAGGCATCCTCCACGGTGTTGATCATCGGGAAGATGATGCCGTACACCCCGATGTCGAGGACCTGCTTGACGACCCACTGGCAGTTCTCGCGGCCGTTGATGGGGATGCGCACCATCGGCACCACCGCCGGCGCCACGCTGCCCGACATCGCGATCTGCCGCCGGTTCAGCAGAAACTGGAGGGAGAGACGCAGATCAGACAGGTTGAAGGGACTGTGCTCCATCTCGAAAACGACGCAGTCGTAGGGCGACTCGGCGAACCAGTAGGCATCAGGAATGGACCCGGCCTGGGCGAAGGGTCCGAAGGCGACTTTGCCCTGCTCTAGTAGACCGATGACCTTGTTTAACCGTCCGACTCCGGCCACTGGAAACCTCCTCAAGTTAAGTTGAGCATATGCTAGGCCGCCGGGAATGGGTTGTCAATACATTCTGTGGCCGCGGCGGTGAGGGTCTCCAGCGGGACGTCAGCCTTTGATGACGACGACCGGCTTCAGCCGGGCGACTTTTCTGGCAATGCCGGCTTGATGAACGACATCCACTACGCTGTCGATGTCCTTGTAGGCAAGGGGGGCTTCTTCCGCCAGCCCGGACAAAGAGCCCGCCTGGATATAGATACCTTCGCCCTGCAGCTCGGCCCTCAGTTGCTGTCCCTGCACGGCCCTCTTGGCGGCGTGGCGCGACATACGCCTTCCCGCACCGTGACAGCTCGAGCCGAAGGACTGCTTCATCGCCTCGCTCGTGCCGGCGAGCACATACGAAGCGCTCCCCATGCTTCCGGGGATGATCACCGGCTGTCCCGTAGACCGGTACTCCGGGCCAATCTCCTCCGAGCCGGGCCCGAACGCCCTGGTCGCGCCCTTCCGGTGGACGATCAGCTTCTTCATGCCGCCGTTGACCGGATGCTCCTCGATCTTGGCCACGTTGTGCGCGACATCGTATAGAATCGTCAGGTTTCCACCGCTGTCCCCCAGGAGACTGCGCCAGACCTGCCTGACGGATGAGGTGATGAGCTGCCTGTTCGCCCAGGCAAAGTTGGCCGCGGCGCCCATCGCATTGAAGTAGCTGGTCCCTTCCGCAGATGACAGCGGGGCATAGGCCAGCTCCCGGTCAGGCAACGCTATCCCCAGCCTGGAGGTCCTTCCCAGCATCGTCCTTATGTAGTCCGTGGCCACCTGATGTCCCAGTCCTCTCGAGCCGGTATGAATCAGGAGCACAACTTGATTGAGGAAAAGGCCGAAGCTCCGGGCTATCGATTCATCGCAGATATCATCGATCCGATCGATCTCGACGAAATGATTTCCCGCCCCCATCGTGCCAAGCTGATCGCGGCCCCGGTCTTTGGCATGTGCAGAGACAGCCGTGGAGTCAGCATGCGGGAGGGCCCCGGACGATTCGACGAACCTGGCGTCCTCCGGGTCGCCGTACCCCTGCTCGATGGTCCAGGGCACACCTTTCTCCAGGACCCTGTTGAGCCTGCTGTCTTCGAGCTTGAGCCTTCCTCCGTGGCCCACGCCAGAAGGTATCTCCCGATAGAGCCTTTGTCCCAAAGCTTCGAGACAAGGCCTTAGCGCCTCGAACTCGATTTCGGATTTCAGGAGCCTGACGCCGCAGTTGATATCGTAGCCGATGCCGCCGGGCGAGATGGCGCCGTCCGGATAATTGGTGGCCGCCACACCGCCGATGGGGAAGCCGTAGCCCTCGTGGATATCCGGCATCGCGATAGCCGCCACCTGGATACCGGGAAGCGTGGCCACGTTCACAAGCTGCTCCATCGAGCGGTCCCGGAATATCTCTTCTAGCAGGCCCTGCGAGGCGAAGACCCTGGCCGGCACGTTCATATCAGACCGATAGGCCCTGGGGACCTCCCAGAGGTAATCGGTCAATCGCACCAGATCGCTCCTGGTCAGCGGCACGTGGCAGCACCCTCGGCGGCGATTTACCGGCGCCGTCTCCGGCAATTCCGAATCATATGTCGAACACTATGTTCGTCTGGTAGCTGCCTTTGCTACCCTTCTTGACTTCCGCTTCGTGATAGGAGACCGCCTTGACGTCCCGGTCGAACTTATCGACCCCGGCTCCGGATATTCTGGCTGACAGCGAATCACCCTCGATCCTGGTGAACTCGACCCGACAGAATACCGCATTGTCGATATGCGAGAGCGTCAGGGCTTCTGACAGGAAGTCTATCAGCAGCGCAGTCGTGTCGTACGCCACGAGATCGATATCGCGGGCCAGCGGGTACTGTGTGGCCGACCTGCAGAACCCCCTCTTCAGAATCTCATTCATTCCCTCGAGGGAGGCCGTGAAGAGCTCTGCAAGCGTGTCCCCTGCCACCCTCAACTTAACATCGGCGGTGTGGGAAGCCAGCCGGTATGTCCTCATTCACCACTTTCCTGTCTGCCTCGGACGAGAGATATTGCCTCATTATACCCTGTGGTCCCCGCCGTTGCGTCTCCAAGAAGCCCTTACCCGCGACCGGCTTGTCGGCCGAAGCCTGTATTCTTGATGATATTCTCTATTCTAGCAAGAGCAACGTCCAGCGAGAATCGCAAGAACGAGGTAAGAATCGCGTCAGAAGTCCATCGGAGTCGCCTTGCTGGACTGGCCGGGGCAAGCCCAGCAGGTGATTGCGGCAAAGCTTCTCGGGTGGAACGTCCCAGGCAAGTAAACCAGCGATGGCATCCCGTTGACTACCCTCCGCCTGCAGTGCTCTATACTCCTCCGAGCGTCTTCGTGCCCAATCCGATACTTCCCGATTGTCGCTCGTCTGTAGTGTTTGGACGAATCCGTATGCCGCTGATCCTCCATAAATAGCGGTTCCGGATGAGGTTACCGCTTCGTACTCAATGACAGCCCCGCCGCTCCGTTCAAGGTATTCGTTCGCCTGACTATAGTTTTCGCACAGTTCCTGCAGTATGCTTCCGCCGCACGTGGAAGGCATAGCTCGGAATGTTTGAAGGGTACATTCTGTTTGTTTACGAGCGCTCTCTAGTTGTGGTACGAGTCTCCCAAGTCCGTGAATATCTCGGATCCTTTCGGCCAGGAGTCGCTTATTCTCTTCCAGCTCTTCTATGAAGCGCTTCACGTCTTCGCTCAAGACTGCCTCCATTGCACCAATCGACCGAGGTAGATAGGAGAGAGGCACGACCGGACCGACCAGGTGCCTATCACAGTCTGCCGAATAGTCTCTCGACCGGTACCTATCAATTCGTCTCCCGGTATCTCTGACCTCTCCTTGGCCCATCCTCTGGCAGAAGAGGGAAATGAGTTCCCTCGCCCCAACGGGGAGAAGGGAACTTAACGCTCACAGTTCTATGGCCGACGGGGACTACAGGTTTATGCAGAACCGGCTGCGTTCTTACAGCCGCAGCCTGGCGATGCGGTCGGCCGCCTCCCGCAGGCGCGATACGTCGGCAGTGAGGGCGATGCGGACGTACCCCTCGCCGTAGACGCCGAACCCCCGCCCGGGGGTGCAGACGATTCCCGCCTTGTCGAGCAGCATATCCACGAAGGACGCCGAGGTGTGGCCCTTCGGCACCGGCGCCCACACGTAGAACGACGCCTTGGGCGGCTCTACCTCGATGCCGATGCCACGCAGGGCCTCGATGAGCACGTCACGCCGCTCCTGGTATACCGCCGAATGGGCCGTGGCCACCTCTTCGGCGTGCTCGAGGGCCGTGATGCCCGCCTCCTGGACAGCCTGGAAAGCGCCCGAGTCCAGGTTGCTCTTGATGGCACAGAGGCCCTCCACCACCTTGGGGTGCCCCACCGCGCAGCCGATCCGCCAGCCGGTCATGCTGAACGTCTTCGAAAGGGAGTGTATCTCGATGCCTACTTCCTTGGCCCCCGGCACCTGCAGCATGCTGACGGGCCGGTAGCCGTCGAAGCGAATCTCCGAGTAGGTGTTGTCGGAGCACACCACGATGTTGTGCTGTTGTGCGAACTCGACCACGTCCTGATAGAACTCCAGCGGCGCAACCGCACCGGTCGGGTTGTTCGGGTAGTTGATGAACATCAGCTTGGCCCGTCGCGCCACATCCTGGGGAATAGCCTTCAGGTCGGGAAGGAAGCCGTTTTCCTTGAGCAACGGCATGAAGTACGGCTCGCCGCACGCGAAGACCGTGCCCGAGTAGTACACCGGGTAGGCCGGATCGGGCATCAGCACCACTTCGCCCGGCTCGATGAGGGCCAGCGGCAGGTGCCCGATGCCTTCCTTGGCGCCGATGAGGGTGAGCACTTCCTTGTCCGAATCGAGGATCACGCCGAAACGGTTCCTGTACCACCTGGCACAGGCCTGGCGAAACGCCGGCAGCCCCTCCGTCTCCGGGTAGCGGTGGTTAACCGGCTTCTCCGCGGCCACTTTCAGCGCTTCGACGATGGACGGCGGTGTTGGAATATCAGGATCGCCGATGCCCAGGTTGATGAGGTCGACCCCGCGGGCCTGTGCCTCCCGCTTCTTCCGGTCGATCTCCACAAACAGGTAAGGCGGCAGCAGAGATAGCCGCTTTGACAGAGTGACCTCCACCCCGGAGGCTGACTGCGGATGCTGCTCGATCACTATTCTTCTCCTCGAATCAGGTCTAGGTAGTTCTCGCGCCGTCGCGCCACACGGAAGGACTCCCCTTCTACAAGCACCTCTGCGGCCCGTGGCCGCGCATTGTAGTTGGACGACATCGTGAATCCGTAGGCGCCTGCGTTGCCCACGGCCAGCAGGTCGCCTGCCTTCAGCGGAGGCAGCTCCCGGCCGTGCGCCAGGAAATCGCCCGACTCGCAGATGGGCCCGACCACATCGACCGTCTCGGCACCGTACGCCGGCACCACCGGTAGTATCGGGTGGTAGGCGTCGTACAGCGAAGGACGGATGAGATCGTTCATCGCCGCATCCGCGATGACGAACTTCTTCTCTGGATTCGTCTTTATGTAAATTACCTTCGTCAGCAGAATGCCGGCGTTACCCACCAGGAAGCGGCCGGGCTCCAAGATGAGGATGCAGTCTAGCGACTTCACCAGCGGAGCCAGTTTCTTCGCCAGGAGTTCCGGCCCCTCCGGCTTCTCATCCTTATAGGTGATGCCCAGGCCCCCGCCAACGTCGAAGTAGCGTAGCGGGATGCCCGTCGCCCGCAGCACCTCGGCCATCTTCCCGGCTGCCTCGACGATCGGGCCCACCTCCACTAACTGCGAGCCGATATGCATCTGTATCCCCACCGGCTGGAGGCTGGGGGTCCGGACGGTCCACCGGTATAGCTCGACCGCCTCCTCGGGTGGCACACCGAACTTGTACTTGCGCATCCCGGTGGTGATGTAAGGGTGGGTCTTGGGATCGATGTTGGGGTTGACCCGCAGGGCAATGGGCGCCCGCTGGCCGCGCCGGGCCGCCACTTCGGCGATGGTCTCCAGTTCAGCCCGCGACTCCACGTTGAACATCAGGATGCCGTCGGCCAGGGCCTGCTCGATCTCGTGCACCATCTTGCCCACGCTGGCGTACACTATCTTATTGCCCTCGATGCCCATCTTCCGGGCGCGAAACAGCTCTCCCCCTGAAACGACGTCGGCGCCGGCCCCCTGTGCGGCCAGCACCCGCCCCACGGAGAGGTTGCCGTTGGCCTTCAGCGAATAACAGATGAGGTGCGGCACCCCGGCGAAGGCGGCGTCCACCCGCTGATAGTTCGCCTCCAGCGCCGCCCGGCTATAAACGAACGTTGGCGTCCCGTATTCCTCCGCAATCGCGGATAGCGCAACACCCTCGCAATGGAGGGTGTTGCGTCGATAGTCGAAGCCGTGGCTCATATTCCTAACACATCCAGCACATTGTATAGCCCCGGTCCCTTTCCTGCCAGCCACTTCGCGGCGCGGATAGCGCCGAGTGCAAAGGTCTGACGGCTGAGGGCACGGTGCGAAATGGTGATCTCCTCACCTTCGTTGGCAAAAAGGATATGGTGCTCGCCGGCCGACCCGCCTGCCCGCAGTGCGTGCATCCCGATCTCCGTCGGTGTGCGTGGGCAGATCCCCTGCCGACCGTACACCGCCTCCTTGCTCAGGTCACGGCCCAGCGCGTTGGCGATAACCTCCGCCAGCTTGACGGCCGTCCCGGAAGGGGCATCCTGCTTGAAGCGATGATGGGTCTCGGTCACCTCGATATCGTAGCCGTCGCCCAGGGCCTGGCAGACGGTCGGCAGTATCTTGAAGAGGAGGTTGACCCCCAGGCTCATGTTTGGCGACAGGAGAACGGGCGTGCTCCTGGCGATCTCGGCCACCTTCTCTAGCTGAGCGAGTGAGAGGCCCGTGGTGCCGATCACGTGGCGCTTGCCCGCGCTCGCCACCGTCCCCAGGTGCTCCATCGTCGCTTCGGGCACGCTGAACTCCATCACGATGTCGCCCCGGCCGACGATGGCCTCCAGGCTGTCGCCGACCGTCACGCCGATGGGCGACCGGCCGGCCAGCGCGCCGATATCCTGTCCCAGCGCGGGATGCCCCGGCACGTCGAAGCCGCCCACGATCTGCACGTCCTTGTCCCCCAGTGCAGCCTGGGCTATCTCGCGCCCCATCCGGCCGCCAGCACCGGCAATTATCAGTCGGACGGGCATCAGACAGCCTCCTTCGCCAGGGGAATGCCGGCGGCGGTCATCGCATCCTTCAGCTTCTTCACATTTGTCTCGGCCATCGGCCAGAGGGGTTGTCGCATCTCCCCGGAGCACATCCCCATCAGCGCCGCCGCGGTCTTGACCGGTATGGGATTTGTCTCGATGAACATAGCCTTGCACATATCGAAGATATCCAGGTGAATGGCCTGGGCCCGGCGGGAGTCGCCGGAAAGCCACGCCGCCACCAGGTCCGCTACCGGCCGCGGCCACACATTGGCCAGCACGGAGATGACGCCGCGGCCACCCACCGACATTATCGGCATCGTGAGCGAGTCGTCGCCGGAGAGGACGTCGAAGTCACGCCCGCACAGCTTCCGAATGGCGGTGACCTGGTCCAGGTTGCCGCTGGCCTCTTTAACGCCCACGATGTTCTTCAATCCAGCAATGCGGGCCATCGTCTCCGGCAGCACATTGGTCCCCGTCCGGCTGGGCACGTTGTAGACGATAATGGGAAGATTCACCGCACTGGACAGGGTCTCGTAGTGGTGGTACAAGCCCTCTTGCGTGGGCCGGTTATAGTACGGCGTGACCACCAGCAGCCCATCGGCGCCCGCCTTCTCGGCGGCCTTCGCCAGGTGCACGGCATGATTCGTATCATTCGAGCCGGCGCCGGCGATGACCGGCACCCGCTTGCGCACCTGATCGATGACGATGCGGACGACCTGCTCCTGCTCGGCATCGCTCATCGTGGCCGATTCGCCGGTGGTCCCACAGGGCAGGATAGCGCTGGTGCCGCCGTCGATCTGGAAGTCCACCAGGTTGCGCAACTGGCCTTCGTCGATCCTCCCACTGGTAAACGGAGTGATGAGGGCCACAATCGATCCGGAAAACATATCGTTCTCCTCCGCTCAAGGCGCGCGTTAACTAGCCTTCAGAGCCTGGCGGCCGCTCAAGCGGACCGCCCGACAGCCTGCAGGGGCCGGCTTCAAATGTCGCAACGCAGCTTCCCACCGGTGGCGAAGCACTCCTTCGGCATCTCCTGTATGTTCACCCAGACGTGGTCGGCATCCACTCCCAGCTCTTTGGTGATGACAGCGGTGATCCCTTCAGCAACCCTACGCTTCTGCTCCAGGCTCCGGCCTTCGATCATCTTCACTTCCACGAAAGGCATGGCACACCTCCTGCAATCATCTTGCGCTGGGCAGCCGCGGCTCGCCCAGCAGGCCAAAGAGAAGACCAAGCTCGGGCCTGGTCTGGCCTCGATGGTGCTCAATGTAACACGGGGCTAAAAGGGTGTCAATACCGACGAAGAGCTGCCTTAGGGTCATGTCAAAGTCCGCTGATCCGGCTGCTCGTGGGGTTTACCTCACCCCCCGGCCCCTCGCCAGTCGCCAGACCCGCCATCCTCACCAGCAGTCAAAGAAGGCGACCCCTCGCCACGGCGAGAGTGCCGCAGGCATCTTGGCGGGAGGCGAGTCGTCTGCCGAAGGCGGACTCGCCTACGGCGAGCCGTGGCGACCTCTCCGCGTGCGGAGAGCAACTGTCTTGGATGTCAAGATGGGGTCGCATATTGGGCATCCCAAAAGCAGCCGTGCCTCACCATAGCGTTGAGGATGGTCAGCAGTTTACGCATGCACGCCACCAGAGCTACTTTCTTGA
>JAMCWG010000183.1 GCA_023475235.1 Chloroflexota bacterium | reverse complement strand
AAGATGCCTGACATATTGCCCACTGCCGGTGGTCGGCTGTCCCAAGAACCAGGTATTTATCCCCACTCGCAATGCTACGACTCCATTCCTTCGAATAGGCTTACCAGTTGCTCGGCGGAGCGTTGCCAGGAGAACCGTGTTGCCTGCTGCCGTCCGCGAGCAGCCATCTCTTGCCGTCGGCCAGGGTTGCCAAGGGCCTCTTCCATAGCGGCAGCCATGCCCTCGACGTCCCGGGGATCGAACTGAAGCGCCGCGCCGTCGACCACCTCCGGTAGAGACGAGGTGTTGGAGCAGACGACCGGGGTGCCGCAAGCCATCGCTTCCAGCGGCGGGAGGCCGAAGCCCTCATAAAGGGAGGGGAAGACGAAGAGGTCGGCAAGGTTGTACAGCACCGGCAGGTCCTCCTCGCCCAGAAAGCCCAGGAAGCGCACCCGGCTGTGCAGGCCGAGCCGTCCCACGGTCTGATATATCTCGCGGTACATCCAGCCGGGCCGCCCCACGACAATCAGCTCGTGAGGGAAGGTCTGTGTTAGCTTATGGAATGCCTCCAGCAATCGCACCAGGTTCTTGCGCGGCTCCAAGGTGCCGACGGTCAGCAGGAATGGACGGTCCAGCCGTAGCTTTTGGGCCACTTCCGTCCGGCGGGCCTCATCGTCGATCGGGCAGTAGGCATCCTCCACCCCCGGATACACGACCACGATCCGCTCTTCAGGGACTCCCAGCAGTCGCGCCAGGTCGTTCTTGGTATTGACAGAATCAGCCAGCACCAGTTGGGCCCGGCGCACCGCCTTGGGCACTGTGCGGTTCAAGTACGTTCGCAGGTTGGCCTCGGCGCACTCCGGCTGCACCAGGAACGAGAGGTCGTGGACCGTGACGATGGGGCGGGCTCGGCGCAGGGGAGGCAGCACAAAATCGGGCGAATAGAAGATGTCGACGGCTCCCGTGAACACCTCAGCCGGCAACGGCACGCGCAGGTGGTGCCAGACGATCGCTAGGTTCCTCTCCGAGAACCAGGGCACTCGTTCCTCGAAGTTCGCGGGCCAGGGCGGTAGCGCGAACCGTACCTGGCGAGGCCGCAGCAGCCGGTACTCGTTCTGGTGGTCAACAGCCGCCAGGCTCCGCAGCAGGCCTCGGCTGTACCTTCCGATGCCTGCGCCTTGGCAGAAAGCGGGAGTCGCATCAATTCCGATTCGCACTCTGCCCTCCAAAACCTATAACAGGCAACTGAACCTAGCTCATTTCCGCTTGGAAAGCAAATAGACGATGCCGCCAAAGATAACCACGCTGCCATAGCTCAGCGAGCGATCGAGCACCGTGATCGATACGGCCTCCGATGGCGGCAGGTTGAACGAGAGGAGCACGGCGGTGATGCCCGCCTCGGCGTAGCCAAGCCCGGCCGGGGTGCCAGGAGGCACGGTGAGCAGCGCCGACCCGAGACCCACGAACACGATCATCGCCAGCTCGATGAATGGATCAGGAGATAGCGTTATCCCCAGCGAGCGTGTGACGAGAAACAATCGCCCTGCTTCCAGCAGCCAGGCAAACCCGCTTAGCGCCGCGATCAGCGGCAGTTGCCGGAACGAGCCCAGGGTGCCCTCGGAGAATCGACTATACATAGGTCGGATGCGACGAGGCATAAGCCGCTCGACGCGTCCTCCAAACCGGTACATTGCAAATAGGATGGCTGCCGCCAGGGCTACGAAGCCCAGGCTAGTGAGAAGCACCGCGGACACGTTGGATGTGAAGCGCCCGTGGAAGGCAAAGGCGCCGGCCACGGCCATTATCGCCAGCAGCACTGTGAAGTCCACTACTCGCTCGCCCAGAACAGTACCCGTGACGCGCGAAAACGAGACCGGGCTGCTTTTCTTCAAGAGGTAAGCGCGGTAGAGGTCTCCGAGCTTGGCTGGGACCAGGCAGTTGGCAAACCAGGAGAGAAAGATTATCTCAGCAAGGCCACCTATCCCTGGAAGCTTGGTCAGGCGATACCCCACGCTCCACAGCATCTGTCGCCAGCGCACGGCGCGCACGGGGAATGTCGCATAGTATACCAGCAGAGCGGCTAGATAGAGCGGAACTTGGGTCCGCTGCAACACTCGCGCTGTCTCGCCCATATCAATGTTAAAGCGGGTCAACGCCAGGGCAATGATGCCAATGGCTACGGCGAAGGACAGGTAGGTCCGCCAGTTGAAGAACCGCTTCTCCAGAGATATCTCGGCCTGTCCGGGCTCGGATATCTCGGCTTCCAATCGTCTAACCTCACTATTTCCCACACCCAGAGATTGTGAGGCGCCGTCCTCACGACTTTCCATTTCTGCCTTCATCCTCTCGCAGCGCAATCAGACCCAGCGTCAGGCCAATCTGCACGTTCATGCCGTGAACGTACAAATTGTCAAATCCATTATGTATGCTTGTTGCAAGCACTACGGCTAAGCAACCTACCATCAGCGCCCAGGACTCCGAGCCCGGCGCCAAGCGTCGCCACCGCAGGGCCCGCCGCCCCGCCACCCACAGCCAGCTCCCTACCATGGTGAGGTAGGCCATCAATCCCACCAGTCCTAGCTCTGCCGCCATGTTCAAGTATATATTATGTGCGTGGCCCAGCGCCTTGGGCCAGTCCTTCAGCGCGTAATCCGAATACATGATTGGATAGGCGCCCGCGCCTACCCCCAGATAGTAGTGGTCCTGGAACATCTCCCAAGCGGCCTGCCACTGGGCCATACGTTCCACCACTGGCCAGTTCTCGAGTGTCACGGTGACATAACGCACGTCGAAGATACCAAAGTAAGAGACGGCGGTGAATATCCGCTGGCTGATTGCGGCGGGGAGCATATTGAACGTGCCTGCGGTCGCGACCAGCAGCCCGAGCACTACAATAGCCGCTAACATCAGGGCCGTCCGCCGGCCGCGCGCGATCATTATCAGGCTCAGCGCCGCAAATGCGCCCATCCAGGCGCCGCGGGACATCGACATAAGCATCGCGACCCCGATCACCACGGCGGCGGCGAAGGCCAGGCGGCGGAGCTGCGATGCGCTGATCTCCGGGAGGAAGCGAAACGGCTCGGGCGACGTGGGCGCGGCTGCTGTTTGTGTCGGTGGTCGCCAGAGCAGGGCGAGAGCCGCCGCCAGCGGCAGCACCATCCCGAGGTAGCCGCCAAACGGATTCGGCTGGCCGAAGGTGCCGTAGGCCCGGAGGAAGGGACCGATGCGGAAGGACTCCGGCCCGATGCGGCCGAAGAATTGGGCCCAGCCAACCAGCGCTACGGTCGCTCCGGAGATCAGGATGATGGCCAGAAGCTGCCGTCTGGCCCGCAGCTCTGCCACGATACTGGCCGTAATCAAGTATGCAACCAATAGCTCGCCCCAGCGGAGTATCTCTTTGACGGCAACGGTTTTGTTGGTTGACACCGTCAGCGAGACGATGAGCACGCCCAAGAAGAGGACGATGGGCCACAGCAGTGGCCCTATGTGCAGGCTTCGCCGGACTGCTACCACAGCCATCCATACCAGAAGCATTAACCCGGTGAGGATTTCGGTCGCCGTGAGGGGGAAACCGGCTACGGTGAACTCGCGAACGACGCCGAAGGGTACCGAGAAGGCCAGCATTCCCAGCCCCAGTTCCGGCCGCACCAGCGCTAATAGGACCATCCCGCCACCCGCCACCAGGCCGGCCGCCAAATAGACGGGCAATGCGCCCAGCGCCACGCCCAAGGCTGCCAGGCCGGCCCATCCGATCCCCGCGCGCCATCGAGCGCTGGTTAGCAATGAATTCATCTCCGTGGGCTACTTGCTTCGCTTGCGGAACCAGGCAATGGTCTCTTCCAATCCCTCGGTCAATCCCACCTTCGGCTCCCAGCCCAGCACGCACCGGGCTCGGCTGATGTCCGGACAACGCCGTTTCGGATCGTCTTCGCTGATGGAGGGAATGTGGACTATTGGCGAACTGGACCGGCAAATGTCCTTGACGATTTGGGCCAACTCAAGCATCGTGTGCTCTTCCGGGTTTCCCAGGTTGAAGACACCGCCCTTAGTGTTCTCGGTGAACATCGCGGCGATGAGCCCGTCCACCATGTCGCTAACATAGCATAAGCTACGCGTATGCTCGCCATCGCCGTGTACGGTTATCGGCTCGCCCCTGACTGCCTGTCCCACGAAGTTCGGCACCACTCGCCCATCATCACAGCGGGGCCCATAGCAATTGAAGATGCGGACGATGCGGGCATCAACCCCTTTGTGGCGGACGTAAGTCATCGTCAGCGACTCGGCGAAACGCTTGCTCTCGTCATAGCAACTGCGAATGCCGATTGAGTTGACGTTCCCCCAATACTCCTCCCTCTGTGGGTGCTCAAGCGGGTCGCCATAGATCTCCGAGGTAGAGGCCATGAGGAACTTCGCCTGGCTGCGCTGTGCCATTTCCAGTAGCATGTACGTGCCCAGGCTGTTGGCCGGTGCCGTCTCCAACGGGTAGTACAGATAGGCGGGCGGGCTGGCCCGGCTGGCCAGATGGAAGACCGCCTGGGTCTGCAGTTCCAGCGGCTGGGTTACGTCGTGCCGCAAGAAACGAAACTGCGGGTAGTTGGCGATATCCGCGATGTTCTCCTCGCTGCCGACCGCCAGGTTATCTACGCAGGTGACGCGATGCCCGAGCTCGAGTAATCGGGCGCAGAGATGTGAGCCGATGAAGCCCGCTCCGCCTGTTACAACTATATCCACGCTAACTCTCCGTCATGTCGACCCAGGATGACCACCAGGCCACAACTGAACCAGAAAATCACGGCCAGGTCAACCAGGAAGTACGAATTATCTACAAG
>JAMCWG010000104.1:1058-22330 GCA_023475235.1 Chloroflexota bacterium | reverse complement strand
GCTCCTGCCACGGCAGGCTGGCCTCCGACATCAGGATGAGCGAGCGGCACAGGTGGGCGAGTGCTCTGGCCCGCATCAATTCCCCGAAGATCGGCATACGCCACGCGATGCCGGCCATCAGTCGACGGCCGCTCAGGGTGCAGGTGTATGCGCCGAGTCCCATCCCCAGCAGGACTATCGCCCCTGCGATGGGCCAGCCGCGGGCTTGCACCAGCCGTGCCACGGCCAGCAGCGAGGCCGATGCCCAGGGCGCGCCGCCTCGCGTCTCCAGTGCGCCGAGCAGCGGAAGAAAGACCCACGTCAAGAAGGCGGCACAGGCGGCGGTCCCCAGCATCGCCAGGACCGCGTTGACCAGTGCCCTTCGTAGGGGCGCGACGCTCGCCCGAACGGCGGCCTCTGCCTCGGCCAGGGCCCGCAATGTGGCGGGCAGCTCGCCGCGCCCCTCACTCGCGCGCAGAAGGGAGCCGGCCAGCGGGGGAAGGGCGGTTGTCCGAGCTTCCAGGGCGACGGCCAGCGGCTCTCCGGCGGAAGTCGCTTCCGAGACCTCCGCCAGCAGCCGGCTGAGGGACGGCCGGGTGGAGCGCTCGGCCAGGAGGCGTAGGGCTAGGGACAGGGATGGACGAAAGGCCTCTTCGTGATCGTCCTGCTTCTCGCCCGGCGCCGGCCCCAGCAGACCGGCGAGCTGGCCCCACAGCTCTGCCAGGTCACGGCCCCTTATCGGTCGAAGCCTGGCGAGCCAGCCCTCCCAGTCCAGGGAAGGACGGGGCTGGTCCGCCTGCGGCCGGAGGTCGATGATAATTAGGCTCGATTCCCAGAGGCGAGCCTCGGCGGCCGCTTCAGAATCGCTCTCGATGACACCCTGGAAGCTGCGACCCTGAGCATCGCAGGCCACATACCGGTACAGCATCCGTCTCACCCAACGAGAAAGGCCGATTGCACGACGGCGAGCACAGCCGCTCCGAGCGAGCAGCCTGCTGCGCGATTATAGCATCGCCCCAAGGGCGCGACAACGACGCCGGGGGCTGGTTAGGGTGCTCTGAAAATAGATTTTCACCCGGCCGTGGTCGCCCATTTCGGGCGATGGACAAGCCTTTTCATTGTCCGATGGTTGGGCAGCCCGCGTGGTTTACCTCACCCCCTCTGTCCCCTCTCCGGAGGCGAGTCGTGCCCGAAGGGTATCTCGCCAAAGAGGCTGTGATTTAATTGGTTTTGGGCCGCTGAAAACGGCTGCGCCCCAGTAACAACATGCTTCGCTGTGCGAGCCAGTTTGTCGGCCGCAAATCGAAAAAATCACAAGCTCAAAGGCGAGTCGCCTACGGAGACCGCCTTTGGCGGGCCTTTGGCGAGATACCCTTCGGGCACGACTCGCCCCTGGCGAGGGGCAAGGCCGAAGGCCGGGGGTGAGGTTTGCCGGCGCGGGCAGAGCAGTCCAAGTGCCCTAACATTGCTGCTTCGCGACAATGAAAAGTTTCCATGTCCCTTCGGGACGCCACCGCGGATGAAAATGCTTCGCTATCTTAAGAGCAGACCCTGGGGGCTAGGCGTTCTTCCTGGTGGGCCGCTTGAAGGCACGCGCCACGCTCTCCAGGGACACGCCCGCCAGGTCGATGGCCGACAAATCGATGGGCCCCATGCCGGCCTCGGCCATATAGACCAGGTGGTCCACTTCGCGGGGGTCGATCCGCATCAGGTGGCACCCCACGGTGTCCACCGCCAGCCGGTTACGGCCGGCGATCACCAGCCCCATCGGCACGGGCTCGCCCTTGATAGGGCCGTCGCCCTCCATCGCCAGCGTGCCGTCGACGACGCAGTAGGCAATCGGCACCACCCGGTTGATGTCATGGATCACCTTGTGTATCCCGCGCTGGTGGAACTCCTTGCGGGGGTAGCTGCCCAGCCCGTAGCGAGGCGTCGGCGGCACCCCGAACAGGTTCTTGGAGCACAGGGTGGCCAGGGCCGCGCTGTGCGTCTTCAAGTTGGCGATGTCGATGACGGCGTCCGCGTCGAGCACGACCCGGGGGATTTCCAGCTCGTCGAAAGCCCGGCCGTCCGGCACGGCGACGCGGCGGGTGCGCTCCAGGTTCAGATCGAGGAGCTTGACGCCGTAGCGGGCCGGCAGGCTGTCGTAGCCCGTTACCCGAAAGACCTTCCGCTCCGGATCGTCGCCCGGGCCCTCGGCGACGGTGATTTGCCGTACGCCGGCCTCCTGCAGCAGCTCGATCACCCCCTCGGTCACGCCGATGTCGGTGCAAACGGCAGACCCGGGGACGCTGGGAACGGTGAGATTCGGCTTGATGAGCACCCGCCGCGCGCCTCTCAGCGCCTCATCCCAGCCCCCCGCCATTTGAATGGCCCGCTTCGTCGTCCCCTTGATGTCTCCACCCTCCACTCTGGCTACCGCCACGCGGGGCTTGTCCATATGTCCACCCTCCTACAACAGGCTTCTGCCAGCCACAGCCGGCCCGATTTACGTATCGCCGCTCCAAGGAGTCCGGCGCTGTCTGGACTTGGCGAACTCGGAGCTGAGCTCCGCGCCGAGCAACAGGATGACGCTGGAGACGTATGCCCACAGCAGCAACCCGATGACGGTGCCCACGGAGCCATATACCGATTCGTAGTGCACATACGACGAGCTGTACCACAGGAATACGTTCTTCGCCACTTCAAACAGCAGGGTAGCCAGGACGGCCCCCGGCAGCGCGTCCAGCCAGGTCACGGTCGTGTTCGGCAGCACTTTGTACACCAGCAGGAAGGCGAGGAACGTCAGCACCACCGGCGACAAAGAGACGGTCCACTCCCAGACCACGCTGTGGGTCAGGCCCAGGCCGAGTCCGCGGATGCCGGCGTCCGCCAGGACCTGGTCCACGGCGGTGATGAGCACCGAGAGGGCAAAGAACAGGCCGGTGCCGACGACGAGGGACATGTCAATCAGCGTGCTCACCAGTATCCGCCGGCGCTTGCTGATGCCCCACGCACGGTTGACGCCGGTGGTGATCGCCGTGAAAACCGCCTTCCCTGCCCATAGCAGGCCGATGATGGCGATGATGCCCAGGGTGCCCTGAATGCGCAGGACGGCCCGCAGGTTCTCGCGCAGAAAGGCCTCGGAGCCGGGAAAGTAGGTGCTGACCCGGTACAGGAACGCTCCCTGCCAGTGGGGCGATTGCAGGAGAATGCCCGCAATGGACAGCATTCCCAGGACCATCGGGAAAAGCGAGAACAGACCGTAGTACGAGATCGCCGCCGCCATAGTGGTGCAATCGTTGCGCACGAATGCTTCGACCGTACGTCGAAAAAGCAGCCAGACCTGGAGCCACGGCTCGGGGAGCCGGACCTCCAGCGACCGCCTGCTTAAGCTGGAGAACCTCGGGAAGACGATCCTGCTTCGGGGCAGCGGAGCCTCTCCCTAGTGCAGCGCCGGCACACCGAACCTAGAGACCAAGGTGCCGTCGGAGTCGAACTCCAGGTCAAATGCCTCGCTGCCGACCCGCAAGCCGGGGTTACCCTTCGCCGCTGGGACCAGACATTCGGAGACATACATCGTCTCCAGGTGCAGCGTGTCTTGAATGTGGACGACGCGCGTCGACTCTGGTGCGAAAGCCCCGCAGGTGAACATAGCGCACGCGATGGCCTGCCGCTCGTCGTCGCAGATCATGGGAAGCATTCCCCGCTCGGGGCCCTGGCCCGTGAGGCAGTTGATGTAGGTAGCCTCGTAGTTGATCTTGTCCACCAGACGCCGGGTCGTGAAATCGGCCAGCCCGACGCCGATGGCGTTGCCGTGCGTCTGAGGCGTGAGATCGCGCACGACGATGCGGTTGATACGCGGCGTCGGGAGGTCGGGCTCGCCCGGAAACTTCACCCGCCCCAGCACGTTGGTGTCCATTCCCGTGCCGCTGATGTTCTTCCCCATCTGGTCCACGATGAGCACATCGATCTCGTCGAAGGGCAGGCGGGCAATTAGCTCTTTGGACCGGACCTGCAGCGTCTTCTCCACCGCTTCGAATTCCTCAGGCTTAACCGCCACGAGGTCTGCCGTCTCGTCGTACACGTTCTCGATGGTGGCGACGCCGCAGAGGATGTTGCACTTCTGGAGCACCACGCCGCCGATCTCCGGCAGGACCGCCCGGAACGAGCGCCGCAGGGCGTGCCGGTGGGCGGTGAGGGCGCCGCGATGCTTGCCCAGCCCGATCACCATCATCTTGTGCAGGCCGCTCTCGATCTCGCCCTTGAAGTCGGTGTGGGGCTTCACCCGGCCCACCACGATTATGCCGTCGGCGCCCGCCGCGTGCTGGTCAACATAGACGGGTATATCCGTAGAGGTTGTCCCCACCTGCACGACCTCCATCGAGGCGCGGATGGGGACACCCAGGTAGTCCTCGGTCACGCCCAGAGTGGACAGTATCTCCACCTGGCCCTCGGCGAAGGCGCCCCCGTGGCTGCCCATCGTCGGGACGACGAACGGCTTCGCTCCCATCCGCTTGAGCTCCTCGGCGATGGTGCGCAGGATAAGGGCGATGTTGGTGACGCCCCGGCTGCCCGCGGTGAGGGCCACCGTCATTCCCGGCTTGATCCTGGCCGGCAGGCCGACGCGCGCCAGCTCGGACCGCACCTTTCCCGGCACGTCTTCGACTTTGGGCGCGGGAAAGGTCTGCCTGACCTCTACCATCTTTGAGAATGTGTTATCGAGAAAGCCGAAGTTCATTGCTATTCCTCTTCTCGTACTATGTTGAGAGCCGGCCGCGCCAGCAGGGCGTGGGCCAGGTCCTGCAGGAAGCTGCCCACGTCCATCACCAGGCCCACGGTCTGGTGGCTGCCCCTATCGACCAGCTTGGTGAGGGTCCCGGGGTTGATGTCCACACAAACGGTGTAGACATTGGCCGGAAGGATATTGCCCACGGCGATGGAGTGCAGCATAGTGGAGAGCATCAGGGCCACCGTCACCCCATCCCGGATGCAGCTTCGCATCGCGGCCTGGGCTTGCATCGTGTCGGTGATGACGTCCGGCAGGGGACCGTCATCTCGGATGGACCCCGCCAGCACATATTGCACGCCGTGTTTCACGCAGGAGTACATCACGCCGCTGTCCACCAGGCCCGACTCGACCGCCGGCCGGATGCCGCCGGCGGCCCGGATGCGGTTGATGGCCCGCAGGTGGTGCTCGTGGCCGGTGTCCGGCGGCATCCCACCGGCCAGGGGAATGCCGAGGGAGGTGCCGTAGAGCGCCATCTCGATGTCGTGGGTGGCCAGCCCATTGCCGGCAAAGAGGTAGTCCACCTGGCCCCCGGCGATCAACTGGCAAAGGTGATCGCGCGCCCCGACGTGGATGACTGCCGGCCCGGCCACCACCAGTACCTTGCCGCCGCGCGCCTTGGCGTCGCGGACGTGCTCGGCGATCTCCTGCATCGCCAGCGCCTTCGGCTTTTCGCTGGAGACCGAGCTGCCCATAAAGCGGAAGGTCGAGGTCGGCACGCGGGGCCGCTCCTGCGGCTCCACCTTGACGCCGCTGTGCCCCACGACGATCAGCTCGCCCTTCCGCACCTCGTTCATCGCGATGGTGCGCGCCGTCTCGCCCTCCACGAGGATGCCGCAGTCCATCTCCGGGAACCGGACGGGCACCCAATCGCCGTTGATCCGCACCGAGGTGGGCAGGTTGGTGGTAGCGTAGAAGCCCTCGGGAAAGACGCCGTCGGCGGGCGCGGCGTCCACGCGGACCTCGTCCACGTCCACGGGGGTGGCGCCCAGCCGCCGCATATCCTCGAGGGCCGCCTCGAGGGTGGCCTCATCGCGGGCCAGGATCTCGATGCGGGCGTAGCTGCGGTCCGTCTTGCCGCGGCCTACCTCCAGGCGATGGATGACGAACTCGGTGCCCAGGTCGATGAGATCGTCCAGGATCTTTGGCAGAATCCAGGAGTCGATCAGGTGCCCGGTGACCTCGACGGTACGGCTTATCTTTCGTTGTTCCAATGCATCTACCTGCGAAACTGGTGTTCGGTACGGGGCCTTGCGCCTCTCCTAATGCCCCATTCAAGCCATTGTAGTAAGCGGGTCGAACAGTGTCAAATTGGAGATGGCCCCCACCAGTTGCTCCGTCTGACCCACCGATGAGACCCCTTGGAGCGCAAGAGGAAAGGCCGGAGACTGATCGGGCCAACCGTCGTGTGGTCCTCATCAAAGTAAGGACGCAGAAAAGGACCGCCGAAACCGTGGCCCTTTTCTGCGTCGAGGCGTGCTGAATCGGCTTTTCAGAGTCGCCCGTGAGCCTTATGGTGCCTCAGGAGCTACTGCATATGCGGGAATGATCCCTGCTTCTTTAGCCAGATCGCCAATTAGCACCCCGGACACAGTACCGGGTGCAGGCATACCAGGCTGATACATCTCCCATTTCTGGAACACGTATTTCTGGAATCGTTGCGCCGTAAAGCTACCGAAACGTTGTGGGTAGGACGTAGGCAAGCCATAAAAGCTTACCGGATCCCAAACCGCAACGCCAGGGTTGGCAAAGTAGGCATCCCTGATCGATTGATCTGTCATCCAGCCAAAACGAACTCTCATCGAACAACCGATGTCGCCGATGAGACAACCGTCATAAGCAACCACCTGAGATGGAATACCCCGGCTGGCCAAGAATCCATCAAGGCCCAACTGGTAGAACCAATCCATAGTGTTGGCAATGACAGCCTGATTCAGTTCGGGTCTCCACTGCAGTATTCCACGCTGGAAGCCCTGGTAAAGATAATTGTCTTTCCAGAATGGCCTCGACACAGGGTACCCAATAATTACTGGCCCTCCAAATCTTTGGTATTCTGAGAAGAAATTCGCGGTTATACCGTAAATCTGCACGCCGTCTCTAACCCAGAAACCTGTTTGTGGATAGAATTGGCCAGGACCGACGCTTGACGGTTGAGGCGGATAGGGTACTTGCGGATAAGGATAGGGTGGAATGGGTGGATACGGATATCCAGGATAACCGGGATATGGATATGGATATGGATATAGGTATGGAAACCCTGTTCCCAAGTTGGGAATGTTGTTGGCATCACAAGAGTATGAACCTCCATCCCCGTTCGGGATGAAAACAGGCACTTTCTGTCCCGGAGCGATTTGAATGTTGGGGAAGCAACCTCCCGCACTAGTGTTGAAGCTGCAGGATCCTTTGTGCTGCTCCAAGCGGCACATTGCGTAAACACCCGGCGGGTTCCCATACAGATCCTCTAGATCCAGCCAGTATCCACCGACAGCATTGCAGGTGTTGACGATGAAGCTGATTTGGCCTGGGCCATTGAGGATATCTGTGCCCATGACTATTCGAAGCCCACTTGCATAAGCTCCGAACAACGAGAACCCGACAGACATCGTTCCGCAACCGCCGCCCGGCTGAGGCGTTTCGGTTGGCGTTGCTGTTACAACAATAACCTCCGGCATCGGCGTTTCTGTCGGAAGTGGCGTAGGAGTGGATGTCGGAATCGGGGTTGGTGTTGGATAATGGGGCCAAGGGGTTCGAAGGGCTCGCGGGGTGCGAACGGGCCATGGGGTTACGTCGGACTGTGGAGTTAGAGCGGGCGGCGGGGTTGAAGTAGGCTGCGGGGTTAGAGTGGGTGGCGGGGGTGGAGCTGGCGGCCGGGCTGGAGCGGGCGGCGCGGGTGGAGCGGACTGTGGGGTTAGAGTAGGCGACGGGGTCCGAGTGGCCCGCGGGGTTCGAGCGGCCCGGGGGGTCCGAGCAGGTCTAAGAGCCGAGATCGACGCAGACTGGGGTTCCGGGTTAGCACCTGCCAGAGCAACGTCGGCTAAGAATCCAATACACAGCAATAGCACTGCGGCCAAGATGGCTATTGCCGCGAAACCCATCTTGAACTGTGCGATGATTGACCACATCGATCTCATTGCTTTTCTCCCTTTCCTTTCCTGTTACACCTTCGTTTTTCTCCTTTCTGACGAAATCTCGATTTTTCCTTTGTGTCTTTCTTTGCCCTCTTTCGCCTTTCTTCTTCGACTACTTAGCGACCTTACAGCTATTATTGGCCCGCCGGAGCCCTACCGCTCCAGCCATACCACGTCGTGCCGCCAGTTGCCAGCCCACGCGGGAGGAAAGCCCTTCAGCTTGCTGCTCATCGCATAGTTGTAGGTCTGGTCCCACAGCCAAGCCCAGAAGGCATCTTCGTAGCTTATGGTCTGGCAGCGCTTGTAGATTTCATGACGCTTCTTGACGTCGTACTCGCTGCGTCCATCGTCCAGACACTTCTCCAGTTCGGGGTTCTTGTAACGGGTATAGGCCGCTCGGCCCTCCGCCCTCCAGAGGGTGGTCATCTCGATGTCTGGGTCAGCGCCAGAATTGCCCTGGCGGGTTGCCGCCTCGAACTGGTTGCCCTCCCGTACGCGCTGCACCCAAGCCAGCCGCTCCACGATCGTAAGGTTAGCCCGGATACCCGCTGAGGCGAACATCTGCTGCAGCATCTGAGCTTGCCGCTGGTCAATCTCCCGACTGTGGACGGTGATGTCCAGGTCAACTCCATCGGGGTAACCAGCCTCTTTCATCAACTGCTTCGCTTTGTTGAGGTCGTACCAGTAGTAGGGCACGGACTCGTCGTAGCCAAGGGTGCCCGGTGCCAGCAGGTATTTCGCTGGGCGGCCGATGCCCAGCCCGAGCGTCTTGGCCAGCGCCTCACGGTCAATGGCATAGAGGGCGGCCTGGCGCAGTTTTTTGTTGGTGCCCCAGGGCTCGCGCTGGGAATTGAACAACATGTTGCGGGCCAGCACGAGCCAGTCCACCTCCATAAAGCTCAGGTCTGGACTGGCCTTTACCGAAGGGACATCTTTGCCCTGCACGAACTCGATGAAGTCGATGTTGCCCGATTTCAATTCCAGCAGGCGAACCGAGTCATCTACGATAAACCGGTAGTTGATTCCATCGAGATAGGGCAGCGGCTGGCCGTCGTCGCCCTTTCGCCAGTAGTTGGGATTTCGCTTCACCGTGAGGTGGTCGTTACGTTTCCACTCGACGAACTGGAAGGGACCTGTTCCCACTGGACCGTCCTGATACTTGTCCTCACCCAGTTTGTCGATGGCCGCCTTGGACACTATGAGGCCGTACACTTGGGCGTCGGAAATGCCTGTGAGGAACGAGGCGCTCGGATACTTTAGAGTTACCTTCAACGTGTAGTCGTCGACGACCTGGAACCCTTTCGGGTCCAGTTGGTCTGTGACCACGAGGGCCACGGACTTCTTGAGAGTAGCCTGTTGTTCGAGGTTCCACCGGGCAGCCTCGGCGTTCCAGTCAGTACCATCGTGGAACTTCACACCCTTTCGCAACTTGAAAGTGATCTCTTTCCCTTGGATGTCCCACGATTCGGCCAGGGCCGGCTGAGGGCCCCAGAGACCTTTGGCATCCGGCTGCCAGTAGACTATGGTGTCATAGAGCATATAGGGCGTGGGGCCGGTGCTGAGGGTGCCCCACATATTGTTCCACTCGTTCTGCACCGCCACTCGCAGGGTGCCGCCCCGGTTGACCTTCGGGGCAGCAGTTGGAGTGGGTGCCGGAGGTTTCGGAGCGATGGTAGGTGCAGCCGGTACAGGCGCCGCGGTAGGACCGCCAGGTACAGCCGCAGGCTTGGTCGGCGCCACGGTTGGCGCTGCAGGGGCGCATGCCCCTAGCAGGCCCAGCACAACTAAAACAGCAGTTACCAGGTAGATGCTTCCTCGCATTTCCTTCTCCCCCTTCTTTCTTGCGTTCGCGACTCTGCAAACCGGCACAGCCTTGGAGCGAAACGATCTCTACAGCAAAGGAACTGCTGGCCTATTCATTTCCGGACTGTCCGTTGTCGATGGTATTTGGGGCCGAATCCAACTGTCTTCCGACGCGGGCCGCACCCCGCGCGAAGCTCTCGCTCGGGTCAAGTACAGGCGGCCCTGCTGCTGGGGTCGGACCCGGACTACTTGTCCAGCCACACCTCCCGCAAGTCCAAATCGATGAGTTGTTCGCGGACGCCCTTGACTTCTTTGCGGTACACGAAGTTGTAGGGCAGCGCGTAAAGGCCTTGGAGTGCGGCGGTCTCATAAACGAGCTTGATGCAGCGTTTGTAGACCTTGTCCCGTGTGTCGAAGTCGATCAGGCTGGCCCCTTCCCTTATGCACTTGTCCACTTCGACATCGTGGAAATTGGACCAGTTGGCCGAGCCGTCGCTGAGATACATCCGGTTGTAGTAGGCGATGTCTGGCGACGAGCTCATGTACCAATTGGCCGCCTGGAACTCGCCGGCCTTGTTCCTGGCCTTGAAGGCCAGCGTCTCAGCACTCCAGAGCTTGGTGCGGATACCGACGGCGTTCCACATCCGCTCGATCATTTCCGAGGCTTTGTCAGCCAGAGGGGTGGTCGTCTGGAAGGCCAGCTCCGTCTCCACCCCATCCGGGAAGCCAGCCTCTCTGACTAATTGCTTGGCTTTCGTCGGGTTGTACTCGTACCTGGGCAGTGACTCGTCATATCCGGGCCAGGAGGGGATCCAGGCCCCGTAGTTGAGCGGCTCTCCTACCCCGAACCCAACGGTCTTGGCCAGCGCTTCCCGGTCTACTGCATATTGAGCCGCTTGCATCAACCTGATATTGCCCCCGAACGGCGGCTTGTCTTGATTGAACCCTATCATCTGCCGGGAAGCAGCCCAGGGCAGGAGCCACAGCCTTAGATCCGGATTGGCTTTGATCGATTCATAGGCCTGGGGCACAGCATCGTAGCTGGCGTCCACGGTACCTGTCCTCAGTTCCACGAGGATCACGGCCTTGTCGCGAATTATTCTGCCCTCTATGCCATCGATGTAGGGCAGAGGCTTGCCATCTACGCCCTTTGCCCAGTAGCTCTCCCATCTGGTCACCGTGGTCTTGTCGTCGCGGGCCCACCCGACGAATTTCATTGGTCCCGTACCGGAGGGCTTGGAGGCATAGCTGTCACCCCCCAGCTTTTCCCAGGCTGCCTTGGATGCCATCATTGTCCCGCTGGATCCAGTCCCACCGGTGGAGCGGGTCAAATCGGGCAATGTCAGGGCAGAAGGCGCCTTCAGCGAGAGCTTGACAGTGTACGGGTCTACCACGTCCACGGCACTGACATTCTCTACCAGACGCTTTGCCAGCGATTTCTTGTCATCCCTGGCCCGCTCCAGGTTCCACTTCACCACCTCGGCGTTGAAATCGCTGCCGTCGTGGAACTTCACGCCCTTGCGGAGGCTCAGGATCAGGTGCGTTGGGTCCTCGAACTTCCACGATTCGGCCAGCTCGGGGCCGATATCGTGCTTGCCCGTCTTTTCATCAACCAGGTTCCAGCGCACCAGTGTCTCGTACACTGCTAGGGGGGACACTGCCTCATTCACGCCGCTGAAGATCGGGTCCCACGAGTCAGTGTCTTTGTTGCTGGCATACTTGAGGATGCCGCCCCGCTTGACGGCTGGCGCAGGCGTGACCGTCGGCGGCGCTTGGGGCGCCGCAATGGGTACTGCAGTAGGCGCAAGCTGTGGCTTGGTCGGAGCTATGGTGGGCGCAGCGGGGGCACACGCCCCCAACAGGGCCAATACGGTTAGTACTGATACCAGATGTATCCTTGCTCGCATCGACCTCCTCCTTTTCTCTCTCGCGCTTGGTCAATACGGTGCCCGATCCGAGGACGGGCAACATGCTCGATCAGCCCGGCAACGACGAGAGCGGCTATTCTCTCTCCCATTCTGATCCCATCGGTCGGTTTCTCTATTGCTGCAGCCAGGTGTACCGGAACTCGAAGTACTCGGTCCAGGTGTTCCCAAATCCCTGCACTTTTTTGTGGTAGGCGTAGTTGTAGGGCAGGAACCAGAAGTAGTTGTCGGGGACATCGTTGTACAGTATGCTCTGGCAGCGCTTGTAGATCTCGTGCCGTTGGGTTCGCTCGTAGGTGCTGCGCCCCTCGACCAGGCACTTGTCGAACTCTGGGTTGCAGTAGCGGGTCCAGTTGCCCACCTCCCCACAGGCCAGGGCGAAGCTGAGCGCAATGTCTGGGTCCACATTGGCCGGGTTCACGAGGGTGGTGAACTGGAAGTCTCCAGCCTCCCGCTTTCTTACATTGGATGCCCGCTCACCTATCTCCAGCGTGGTCCGGATATTTGCGGCATCGAACATCTGCTTCAGCATCTGGGCTTGCTGCACGTCCAGGGGCCGGCTGTGAGCAATCATCACTACATCAGCACCGCTTGCCAGACCACCATCCACAAGTGCCTGCCTGGCCTTTTCGGGGCTAAAGCTGTAGCCTAGCACCGACTCGTCATAGCCGATGGAACCAGGCAGCAGGTGATACTTGGCCGGCACGCCCTGGCCTAGCCCCAGCACTTTGGCGATGTTCTCCCGGTCAATGGCGTGGGCCACCGCCTGGCGCAGCTTCACACTGGTAAAGGGGCCTTTCTCCAGGTTGAAGCCCACCCGGTAGGCCTGGGCGCCCCAGGGGGCCTCCAGGTAGACCAGGTCTGGATTGGCCTTCAGGCTGGGCACGTCCTTGCCCGCCACGGCGTGGGTGAGGTCGATGTTGCCCGCCTTCAGTTCCAGGATGCGCACCGTATCGTCGATTAGCAGGCGGTACACGATGCCGTCCAGGTAGGGAATGGGTTGGCCATCGGCCCCCGTCTCCCAGTAGCGATCAAACCGCTTGAGGGTGACGTGGTCGGCGCTCTTCCACTCCACGAACTGGAAGGGGCCGGAGCCCACGGGGTTCCGATCGAATGTCTCCAGCCCCATCTTCTCGAAGGCATCCTTGGAGGCGATGAATGTCCAGGCCAAGGTCAAGATGGCGGGAAGGGAGGCCAATGGAGCTTTGAGGTTGACTTTGATGGTTGAGTTGTCCACGACCTCCACGCTCTGTACCCCTTCCAGCATGCTCCTCACCCGGGATTTAGGGTCCTTCAGCATCCGGTCGAAGTTCCACTTGGCCACCTGAGCATCGAACTCGGTGCCATCGTGGAGCTTCACCCCCTTTCGCAGCTTGAAGGTGCCGGTATTCCCTTGAAGTTCCCACTCCGCGGCCAGACCAGGCACAGGGCCCCAGATTCCTTTGTCATCCGGTCGCCAGCGCAGCAGGCCGTCGAAAACCATATGCATCGAACTGTAGACACCCTGGGTGGTAGGGGGGTCGAAACCCATCCAGTCGCTCTGGAAACCAACGCGTAGTACGCCGCCTCGCTTGATCTTGACGATAGGTGTGGGCGTTGGTGCTGCCGGCACGGGGGTAGCTACCGGTGCCGCCTTGGGTGGCACAGTTGGGGCAATCGGCAGCGGCGTTACGGTGGGCTCCGTTGGGGCGCACCCCAGTAACAAGCCCAACAAGACGACTGTAGTGGTCACCAGGCGAACATTTGCTCGCACTGTCTTCTCCTTCCTCTCCTGTTCGCGGATCTGCGGAACGACGGCTAGGCCGGTCGAGAATGGAATGATGGCTACAGCGCAGCAAATGTGAGACCAGCAAGCCCTACTTGCCTTGTCTCGCTACTACGCACGTTCTTGTTTCATACTCTGCTACTCTGACATCACACCGTCTATCTAACCCCAAATTGGTTCGTCGTTCACACTTGACCGCTGCCCGATAGAAAACAAAAAGACTGGCAGCGATTTCTCCTGTCAGTCTCAAGTATGTAGAGTCCGACGTCACACCTGCGCGCCATTGCTTCTCGCTGTCATAGGTGCGCCAACAGGCACGAGTGGCTGAACTCGTTATGTCTATAAACATGATAGCACTGTTGTCAATTCCATCACAGCCTTTTCTGTTGGCCTCTGGCCCGCCTAAGGCGGGCCTCTGGCAGTGGACTCGGTAAGGAGCCTGTGCTACGCTAGGCAGCGTACAAATGCCGTGCTCATTAGGAGGAGGTCCAAATGAAAGCAGTCCGCTTCACCGGCCCGATGGAGGCCGAAGTTGTCGAGATGCCACCACCAACCCTTCAGCCCGGCGAGGTGCGCGTGAAGGTGGCGCGCGCCGGCATCTGCGGCTCGGATATCCACCGCTACCACGGCACCCACTTCTTTGGCACCGGGCCGATCGTCCCCGGCCACGAGTGCGCGGGCACGGTGGTCGAGGTCCCGCCGGGGGTCGACGCACAGGTCGGCCAGCGGGTGGCAATAATGCCGATGACCACCTGCGGCGAATGCCCGGCCTGCCGCCAGGGCAGGCTCAACCAATGTCAAGACGTGAAGGTGATGGGGCCGCACCGGCCCGGCTGCTACGCCGAAGAGGTACCCGTGCTGGCCTCGATGCTGCGGCCACTACCCGATGAGATGAGCTTCGACGAGGGCGCGCTGGTCGAGCCGACGGCGGTCGCCGTGCACTGCGTCAACCGCGGGCAGGTGGAGCCGGGCGAGCGGGTGGCCGTGCTGGGGGCCGGCTCCATCGGGCTGCTCATCCAGCAGGTGGCTAATGCCAAGGGGGCCGGCTACATCTTCTCTACCGGCCGCGTTGACGGCAAGATGGCCCTGGCGCGGCAGATGGGCGCCGACGAGACGGCCAACGTAACCCGCGAGGAGGTGGTCACGTCGGAGCGGACCGATGCCTTCGATCTCGTCTTCGACACCGTCTGTAGCCACAGCACGAGCGAGCAGGCGATCGCCCTGGCCCGGCCGGGCGGGCGGATCGTGATCCTGGCGGCCCCGCACGGCGAGCAGATCGGCCTCAACTACAACGACTTCTATCGCAAGGAGCTGGCGATGCGCGCGGCCCGCCTCTACGATGCTGACTTCGACGAGGCGATGCCCCTCATCGCCTCGGGCAGGGTGCGCCCGCTTCCCATCGTCACCCACCGCTATCCGCTGGCCGACGCGCCGCGGGCGCTGCGAGAGGTGGTCGAGAACCGGCGCGACGTGGTGAAGGTGCTGCTGCTGCCGTAAGTGCACCATCATGCACACGGCGGACGAATGAGGTCGTGGCAAACTGTTGACAGCGTAGCACTCCCTATATATCGCGCCTGACAGTTAGAATAGTGTCCAGTATTCTTATCAGCCTGGCCGGTCGTCTGATAGGCTTGTCTGCCGGAGCGGTGAAGGGCTAGAATTCGACGGGGTCGGGCTGGCTAAGACCTCGGCGATGGCCAAGTCGATCGCCTGAATTTCGTTCTCGGAGGTACCATCGGTGAAGATTACAGACGTCCAATGCAGTGTGCTCCTGGATGAGCACCACAACCGCGACTGGGTGCTGGTCCGGGTCTATACCGACGCCGGCCTCACCGGCACCGGCGAGGCATTCCCCGGCGGCGGGGTCAAGGAGGCCGTGCTGCAGTTGCGCAACATGGTTATCGGCGAAGACCCGCTGGATATCGACCGGCTGGTGCAGAAGATGATCCGCCGCATCTATACCGGCGGGGCCAGGATACAGGCCGCCAGCGGCATCGAGATCGCCCTCTGGGATATCGCCGGCAAGCACTTCAACTGCCCGGTGTACAATCTCCTCGGCGGCAAGTACCGCGACCGCATCCGAGTCTACGGCGACGCCCATCACGGCGACAGCCTGGAGGATATTGCCAAGGCCAGCCAGGAAGTGGTAGATGAAGGCTACACCGCCTTCAAGTTCGACGTCGACCACTATTACCCGCCCGAGCATATGCTGGACTCCTACAACAAGCACCTGATGCCCGCCGGCATTCACCACATCGTCGCCATCGCCAAGACGGTGCGCGAGGCCGTCGGCTACGACATCGAGTTCGGGATGGACTGCCACTGGTCGTACAATGTCAACGACGCCGTGGCCGTGATGAACGAGCTCGAGACCTACAAGCTCTCCTGGTTCGAGGACCCGGTGGGGCCGGAGAACGTGGAGGCGATGCTGCGCGTATCCGAGCGGACGCGAGTCCCGATCCTGACCGGCGAGAACCTCTACGGCCTGCAGGGCTTCCGCGACCTCATCGCCAGGCAGGCCGCCGACATACTGGCGCCAGATGTTCCCCACGTGGGCGGCATCCTGGAGACGCGCAAGATTGCGGCGATGGCCGACGCTTACTACATCCCTCTCTCGCCCCACAATATCTGCAGTCCGGTGGCCTGTATGGCCTCCGTGCAGCTCTGCGCGGCAATTCCCAACTTCACCCTGCTAGAGATTCACTCCAATCGTGTGCCGTGGTACGACGACCTGCTGGTGCGTACCCAGCCCATTGTGCAGCGGGGCTACATAACCGTGCCGACAGGCCTGGGCCTGGGCATCGAGCTGAATATGCGCGAGGCGGCCAGGCACCTGAAAGAGGGCGAGAGGCTTTTCGACTAGGAAGAAAACAACCCCGGCGTGGGTCCCGGACCCGCGCCGGGGTTACCTCCCATCGGTAGGGGCGAGGCATGCCTCGCCCGTGCGTAGCCGGCGAGAGGCCGCCGCAAGGGGAGTGAGAGTGTCCAGACGAGTGGTTGTCTATACCCAGGGATCGGGATGACTGTTCTGTAACCGGGCGAAAGAGTTTCTTTCGCAGAGGGGCGTGCCGTATGTCGAGCGGGACGTCGCGGCCGATGAGCAGGCGATGGAGGAGCTATCCCAGCTCGGGTATATGACCACGCCGGTCATCGTCATCGACGGCGAGGTGGTGGTGGGCTACGACCGCCCGCGGCTGGAGCAATTGCTGGCGTAAGCGCAAGCAGGGGAGAAGCACGACCCCTGCGCGGGTTCGGAACCCGCGCAGGGGTGACCTCCCGTCCGTAGCCGGTAGGGGCGAGGCATCCCTCGCCCCTACTCGTCTTCCTCTGCCGTCCCGTCTTCCTTCTCCTCTTCGTCGGGACCCAGCTCGATCAGCGAGATGTTGTCGTTGGTGTAGACGCATAGGGAGGCTGCAATCTGCATGGCCTCGCGCGCTATCTCCGACGCTGAAAGCTCGGTGTGGCGGAGCAGGGCCTTCGCCGCCGACAGCGCGTACGATCCGCCCGAGCCGATGGCCACCACCTCGTCGTCCGGCTCGATGACATCGCCCTCCCCGGACAGCACCAGCATCTGGGTCAGGTCAGCCACGATCAGCCACGCGTACAGCCGGCGCAGGTAGCGGTCGCGCCGCCAGTCCTTCGCCAGCTCAACCGCCGCCCGACGCAGATTGCCATCGTGGCGGTCCAGTTGGGCTTCGAAGCGCTCGAAGAGGGTGAGCGCGTCGGCCACCGAGCCGGCGAAGCCGGCCAGCACCCTCCCATCGGACAGCGTGCGTATCTTGCTGGCCCCGCGCTTCATCACCACATCGCCAACGGTGATCTGGCCATCCCCGGCCATCGCTACCTGCCCATTGCGACACACCGCGAGGATGGTCGTCCCCCTCATCACGCTATGCTCCATACCCTGCATTATGTTCCCCGGTCAATTTCCAGTATCATTATCTCGTGGCAGCGCTTCCCGCTATGCCCGCCACTCATATCCCCAGGGCCTCACAGGCCCGCTCCCGCATCAGCCCCACCGGCGCTTGCCTCTGCGTCCATATCTCGAAGGCAGCCACCCCCTGGTAGACCAGCATCGAGATGCCCCCCAGGGTGCGGGCGCCCGCTTCCTTCGCCAGCCGCAGCAGCGCCGTCTGCCCAGGATTGTACACTAAATCGAACACCAGTGCCTGCGCCAGGACGAGGCCGGCGCTCAAGGGCGACTTGCCCTCAGTCGCCGTGTGTTTCATTCCGATGGAGGTGCAGTTCACCAGCAGGTCGCAGCGCGCCAGCAGAGGCTGCATCTGCGCCTCGTCCCACGGCAGCGCCTGGAACTGAGTGTTGCTGCGGCGCCGGCGCAGGGCGCGGACCAGGGCCTGCGCCCGCTCCGGGTGCCGGTTCACGATGGTCGCCTCGGCCGCCCCCGCCTCGGCCAGCACCACGCCCACGGCGCGGGCCACGCCGCCAGCCCCCAGCACGACGGCGCGACAGCCGGCGATGGTGAATCCCGCCTCGTCTTCGAGCGCCCGCTGAAAGCCCTCGGCATCGGTGTTGTAGCCGGTCAGCCGCCCCCGCTGGTTCAGTACAGTGTTCACCGCGCCGATGCGCCGCGCCCGCCGCTCCAGCCGGTCGAGAAGGGGAATAATGGCCTCCTTGTGCGGCACGGTGACGTTCATCCCCAGGTACTCGGGCCCGCGCAGTCGCTCCACGGCCGCGGCCAGCCCCTCTGGCGGCGTCTCCCAGACCTCGTATCTCAGCGGCAGGCCATAGAAGTCGATGGCTGCTTGCTGAATGACCGGCGAAAGGGTGTGCTGTAGCGGATAGCCGACGATCCCTAGCAATTGCATATCAGTCTCCTGGCCGGAACTTCCGGACGTTCTGCAGGTGTTCTTCGAAGGTGCGGGCGAAGGCGTGGGAGCCGTCCGGCTTGGCCACGAAATACAGATAGTCCGACTCCGCCGGGTCCAGCGCCGCTTTGATGGAGGCCAGCCCGGGGTTGCTGATGGGGCCGGGCGGCAGCCCGGGGGCGCGATACGTGTTGTAAGGAGAAGTGGAATTCAGGTCGGCCTGCGTCAGCTCCTTCTTCCCGTAGGCGGCGGCGGTGGTTGGCGGGTCGTTGCCTGCGACGGCGTACTGCACGGTAGGATCGGCCTGCAGCGGCATCCCCGCCTTCAGGCGATTGTAGTACACGCTGGCGATGAGGGGCCGCTCCGACCCCACAACCGCCTCCCGCTCCACGATAGAGGCCACGATCAGCACCTGATGTATGGTCTGGCCGCGCTCCACCGCTCGCTGCCTCAAGGACGAATCAACCCGGCGCTCGAAGTTGTGCACCATCAGGGCGACGGTCCCATCCGCGGTTATGTCGGCGGGGACGATATAGGTGTCAGGGAAGAGATAGCCTTCTGCCGTGGCATCCGCCGGGCGACCGAAGGAGGGGTCAGTACTGGCGTGCGCCGCCGCATCCAGGAAGGCCTGGCGGCTGGTGATCCCCTCCCGCTCCAGCAAGTCGGCCACCTGCCCAAGCCGCCACCCTTCGGGGACGACTACCCGCCGGCCACGGCCCACGCCCTGCTGCAGCCGGGCCATGATCTCGCTGGGGCGCATGCTCGCCCGCAGCTCGTATTGCCCTGCCTTCAGCTCACTCTCCACGCCCTTCAACTGGACCATAGTCGAGAAGAACCAGGCACTTCGGATGATGCCGGCGCTTTCCAGCCGCTCGGCGATGCTCTTGGTGCTCTCGCCGCGGTTGACATCGAAGATTATGGGGGTGGGATCGTCGCTCAAGGCGGTGTCAGAGAGCGCCTCGATTGCCCCATCCGGCGGGCTCAGGCGTTGGGGCAGGCCGCTCAACTGGACGCCGAGTACCACTGTCAGGCCGATCAACAACACGATCGCGAAGGCGAGCAACGAGGAGTAACGGGCCATCATTGCCTGGCTCCCGATCCGCCAGCCGCCAGCGTGTCCAGGTATCCCTGGAGGATGATCGCCGCCGCTGCGGCGTCCAGCCGCTCCCGGCGGCGGGCCGGTCTAAGATGGGCCAGGGCTTCTTCGGCAGCGAAGGTGCTGAGCCGCTCGTCGACCAAGACTACCTCCAGGCCGAGCCGCTCCCGCAGCCGCTGCGCCAGGCGGCGCGCCCTCGCCGCTTGCGGGCCTTCCGTGCCATCCATATTCTTCGGCAGGCCCACCACTATACTCTGTACCTTGTGGCGATTGGCAAGCTCGGCGATGGCCGCCAGGGCCTTTTCTCTGGACGAGTGGGTGAGGACCAGCAGAGGTGAAGCCAGCCGTCCCTCGGCATCGCTCAAGGCCACGCCGGTCCGCCGCTCGCCCGGGTCCAGTCCCATCCAGCGCACCCCTCGTTCACCCTCAGTCGTCACGCTTGTGGCCCGGCTCTTCTACCACCACCGTGACGCGCACGGCCCGCTCGGCCCAATCGGGCATTATCACCGCGGCCGGTGGCTCGGCCAGCGGCAGACTGTCGGTGAGATAGCGCTCGATCTCCGGCTCGCTCATCCATCGCAGCGACCGCTCCACCTGCTCCCGGTCGATACGCGCCACGGCGGTGCCGGTGATCGGCACTCCCAGCGCCAGCGCGCCGCTGATGGGATCGACCGCCTTAACCGACGGCTGCCCTAACACTACTGTCGATGCGGGGACCGTATAGCCCGGCTTCAGCGCCGGCTGCCATGCCTTCTCCACCATGCTGGTGACCTCGCCGACGTTGACGGCCGAGCCGCGCACCTGCGCCTGCAAGGTGAGAACGACCGACTTGGCCTGGTCGCCGCTTTCGTGATCGTACTCCTCCTTTTGTATGTTGAAATACAGTGACCCTGGCAGGAACTCGTCTCCGGGCTTCAAGGCCCGGTCCTTCTTCAATTCAGCTATCGCCTGCTGCTCCAGCTTAGCCACCAGCAATTCCTTCACCTGGCGCCGGTCGTCGCTGGTCACCACCGGAACGTCTCGCATGCCGCCGCCCGTGAGGTCGTCCTCGTTGAGGGCGTCTACCTGGCGGGCCAGCACCCCATCCACCCGCACGATCTCGTTTCGGTGGATGTTGCCCTTCTCGCCGGGCTCCAGGGCGATGATGCCTACTTTAGCCGCACCGCCATCAGGGCCCAGGTGCGCGTCCTCGATGGTCTCGAAGCGAATGCCGTTGGCCGTGCTGACGACAGTAGCGCGCGGGACGTCCATAGGGCGGCTCGCCCGATTGATGAGCGTTACCCATCCCTCCGCTTTTCCGTGGAGGATGGGCTTGCGGCCGGTGGCGGCCAGCACCTGCGAGCCCTCCACCGACGTCTGCGCCGTCCTGACCGGCGCCATCATCCGCCGTGCATCGGCGACGAGCAACGTCGGCTCGCCGCGCACCTCGATGGTCTCGTTCAACGGCTCCCAGGCCGGGACTATCCGCACTGTGGTCGTGGGCACAAGCACCCACGAGACCAGCACACCGACAATGATTGCCCCAATAAACACTAACGGCAGGTGGCCAAGGCTGTAACGAGGCTGCTGAGTATTCCTGCGCCTGCCAGGGCTTGGTCTAGAGCGGCGACTTGGTGCGGTCCTAACCACAGTTCTGCTCTGTATCCCTCAGATAAACTATCCTTTGTCGATCTCTCGCAACAGGTTGGCCATCTCTATGGCGGCCACGGCGGCGTCGAAGCCCTTGTTCCCGGCCTTCGTTCCCGCCCGCTCGATGGCCTGCTCGATGTTCTCGGTAGTGAGCACCCCGAAGATCACCGGCACCCCCGATTCGAGACCCACGGCGGCGACCCCCTTCGAGACCTCCGCCGCCACATAGTCGAAGTGGGGCGTGGAGCCTCGAATCACGGCCCCCACGCACACGACGGCCGCGTACCGACCGGATTGTACCATCCGCTTGGCCACTATCGGTATCTCGAAGGACCCCGGCACCCATGCCAGGT
>JAMCWG010000104.1:0-1048 GCA_023475235.1 Chloroflexota bacterium | reverse complement strand
ATGCCAGGTCGATATCCTCGGGCCGAACGCCGTGCCGTTCCAGCGCGTCGAAGGCGCCGCTCACCAGCTTGTTGGTGATGAATTCGTTGAAGCGGGCTGCCACGATGCCGATGCGCAGCCCCTGGCCCAGCAGATTACCTTCCAGCGTCTTTCCCACGAATTTCCTCCATCTCCGTCAAATCCAGTAAATGCCCCATCTTGTTCTGTTTGGCCATCAGGTAGCCGGCATTGGCCGGATTGGGCTGCACTACCAGGGGGACCCTTTCCACGACGGTCAGCCCGTACCCCTGTAGCCCCACGATCTTGCGCGGGTTATTGGTAAGCAGGCGGATCCGGGTGAGGCCCAGGTCTGCCAGTATCTGCGCGCCGATCCCATACTCTCGCAGGTCGGGGGCAAAGCCGAGCCGCACATTGGCCTCCACCGTATCCAGGCCGTGGTCCTGCAGCTCGTAGGCGCGCAGCTTGTTGTGCAGCCCGATGCCGCGGCCCTCCTGCCGCATATACAGCACGACGCCTCGCCCTTCCTCGGCAATCATCCGCATCGCCCGCCGCAGTTGCTCGCCGCAATCGCAGCGGATCGACCCGAAGACATCGCCGGTCAGGCACTCCGAATGCACCCGTACCAGCACCGGCTCCGGGCCGGAAACGTCGCCCATCACCAGGGCCACGTGCTGGTCGCGGGTGAGGGTATTCTCGTAAGCGTACACGCGGAATTCCCCGTGGGCGGTGGGCAGGCTGGCGCGGGCCACCAGGCTGATGTCTCCGGTAGCGGCCTCCTCCTGCTCCGAAGTCCCGGCCACATCCACCCGGGCCACCAGGCTCTCCCGTGCCCGCCGGTACTCGATGAGCTGGGCCACGCTGACAATGTGAATGCCATGCTCCAGAGCAATCTCCTTCAGTCGGGGCAGGCGTGCCATAGTGCCGTCGGCGTCCATCACTTCGCAGATGATGCCCGCCGGATACAGCCCCGCCATGCGGGCCAGGTCCACCGAGGCCTCGGTCTGGCCTGCCCGCACCAGGACCCCCCCCCCTCTTTGGCCCGCAGCGG
>JAMCWG010000020.1 GCA_023475235.1 Chloroflexota bacterium | reverse complement strand
CGAAGGTGCCTTCTGTCGAGCCGGCGTCGGCCGTCGGGAGCGAGAGCGCGGCTGGCCGGCTCTCGCCCGGCCGGGCCTCATCCGGCCGGGGCTGGATCTCTGTCTTGCCCCCCACCGCCGTCATCGCTTCGCCCGCTTGAGCTGCCTGGCCTCCGCCAGTCTGCTCGCTGGCGCGTGCTTGCCTCCCGCCGGCGAGCAATCCTGCCAGCGTAACCTGGCCGTCGCCCATAGCTAGGGCCGGCTGTCCCGCCGTCGGCGCCTCCGCTGAAGGAATCGCTCCGGCTGACGGGGACGGGGCTGCGTCCCCTGGCGCCGTCACCGCGGCCACCTGCCCATCGGATGTTGTTGCCTCGATCGATTTGACCTCGGTATCTCCCGGTGCACTGGCCTGCCAGGGCTGAAGGGGGGACGCAAGCGCGGCCATCAGGGCCAGCACCATCTCCAGGGCAGCAGTCGGGCTGTCCTGGTCCTTTCCAAGTGTGGGGGGCGTCTCCGGCGGAGCAGCCGTCGGACCAGAGTCCGATGCTCCGGCGGGAGCGTCATCGTGCACGGCGACGCCGGGCAGCGCCGCGAGCGCTTCCGTTCCCCTCGCCGCCTGGAGAGCCACGCCCGGCAAGCTGCCGTTCGTCCCCGTCGACGGGCCGGCAAGGGCCTGAAGAAGCTGCAGAAAAGCCGGATCGGCATTGGCCAGGTCGCCGATGCGGCCCGCGTTGCCCAGCATCGAGATCGCCGACATAATTGATGATACAGAGTCGATCACTAGATTGCCTCCCGGATGCTCAGTCCAGCTTCTTCAACGCGTCCACGAGTGGCGATGGCCCGGTGCGCTTGAACAGGGCCTGATGGCTGAAGGCGGGATCGGTGCCGCCGCCCTCCTCGTTGGCGATGACCCAATAGGTGTAGGCGAAGTTGTATGGCTCCCGGCTCTTCATGTATTGGTAGGCCCCCGTGACCATGTCTACCTGTTTCGCCTCGTCCACGCGCGGGAACATCTTGTCGTCCCCCGACCCAACGTAGGTCCCGCCTTCCGTGCCGATGATCGGCATCTCTCTTCCCAGCTTCTCCCGCACAATGGCGTCGTACCACTTGAACTTCATAAAGCCGTTGCTGTCTTTGGCATAGTCCAGCGGATGGTTGAATGTGTAGTTGTGCATCCCCAGCCACGCCTTGTCCAGGGTGGCCACCTCGCCGCGCTGCTTGATCTTGTCGAGCACCTGCTTGAGGAACTCAATGTCGTCGAAGCTCCCGCCGGGACTGAGCGAGCCGAGCCCCGGCAGCCCGCCGGCCGCCGTCACCATCTGGGCTGCCGGAATCCATTTGTCCAGATAGCTGTCCACGCTCGGGACCCCATTCGGGTTCTCATCCTTGAGGTTTGGCTCGTTGTACAACTGATAGTAGCTAACGCCTAGCTCGCGATAATGCCGGACCAGCGCGCCGAGGTCGCCCTCGATCGGCCTGCCGTTAGGCGTGTAGATTCGCATAATCGGCATGATTCCATTGGCCACCAACTGCTTCACCAGGTAGTCGTTGGCGCCGGTCTTGGTGCCGTCGTTCAGAATGACCATCCACTTGACCTTCATGTCCCTGGCTTCCTTCACGAACCGGTCCACGGCTGCGTTCGACGAGCTCATTGTCGGCACCCAGTGCATCCCGCGTCCGTTGTCGCCTTCCGGTCGGGGAAATGCCGCCAGCGGCATCGCGCTGCTGCGGGCAGTGGGCGCCATCACCGGCGGCGTGCTGCTCACGGCGGGCGGGGCTGAGGGAGGAACGGCTGCTGAAGCGATGGCCGCAGCGCCGGTATGGGACACGCCAGCCGGAGCATCGACTTGAGCCGCAGGATTGAGCAGGGGCCTGGTGCCTGTGTGCCCTACTGAGCTTCCGACGAGCGCCGGAAGCATTGCCGCGTATATGGCATCCGGCCGCAGCAGCCAGCTCTCGACGCCGGGGCTGATGAAGGAGAGGCCCTCCAATGCGGTCAGCTTAGATTGCACGGGCGATTTGGAAGGAGTGGCCAGGTATCGCTGCTGGGTGCGCAGCAGTGTCGACCGGAAGGACGCGCCCGGATAGGGGGCGGTAATCCTGCCCAGCGCCTTCATCAAGGCAGCCACCGGCCTGGCGTACGTCGCCGGTGCTACCCCTGTATCCCGCGTATCCCGATTCGAAGTGACCATGCTCAGCTCTTCCGCCGGTAGTAACGACTTACGCCAGTAGTAACGACTTAAGTCGTTACTACTGGACGTAGTGACGACTTAAGTCGTCATTATGTTACTACGTTTCACAAATACCTCGCCCAAGAAGGCCATTTCTTGCTCCTACCGCCTGCCGTCGTTGACGAGATACTTCGCCAGCGACAGCCGCGCGGCGGTAAGCTGCACCAGGGCATTGTAAGTGAGTGCCGTCTCGGACAGAAGCACCATCTGCTTGTCGATGTCCACATTGTTGCCATCGGCGCGCACGGCCGTTTCCTCGTCCTGCTCGATCTCCGGCTTGACGTCTTCGACGCGAGCCGGCTCGAGGGGCAGGTGCCGTGGATTGTAGGAGACAAGCGTCACGGGAGACCGCTGCCGGCCCCTGTCGATGGCGTCCTGCAACTGGTCCTCGAATTGCACCTCCGAAGCTTTGAACTGCGGGGTGTCGATGTTGGCCAGGTTGTTGCTGATGAGCCGCTGCCGGAGCGAGAGGCCGTTCAGCGCCGCACCGATCACGCTGTCCGTTGTTCCACCTAAGAACTGGTCTGGCATCATTCACCTCCAGAGTGCCTGGCCCAAAGTCGCGCCCAATCCGCTGGCAATCAAGAATGGAAAGCCTCGCTGAACTGCCGCCAGTAACCGAGAACGGCCGAAACGAAGTCCTTGGTCTCCTTGTACGGCGGAATGCCCCCGTAGTTCTCCACCGCGCTCTCGCCGGCGTTGTAGGCGGCCAGGGCCAGCGTTGTGTTTCCGTTGTAGCGCTTCAACAGCCCACTCAAGAATCTGGTCCCGCCGTCGATATTCTGATTAGGGTCAAAGGGATTCGTGACCCCCAGCGTGCGCGCGGTGCCGTCCATCAACTGCATCAGCCCCTTGGCGCCCGCCTTCGACACCGCTTTCGGATCGAAGCCCGACTCCGCCTTGACCACTGCCGCCACCAAGCTGGGGCTGACGTCGTACTTCTTGGCCGTCGAGGCGATCAGGTCACTGTAAGGTGGGGGGCCAGCCGGGGCACCTCCCGCCCCGCGGGTATCCGCCTGCGCTGGCGATGTGGCCGGTGAGGTCGTTCCACCCGGCTGAAGCATCCGCGAGCGCACGCCCGCCGCCTGCTGGTTGCCGAGGGCGGCCAGCAGAGGCGACATGTATCGCGTGCTGGCCATCGCGAGCATGTCCGAGAAGCCCTGGTCGGCGGAGGTGGGTGAGATCGGCGGCATGTACAGCGCGGCCTGGCCGGCAGGGGCCACGCCTGCGGGCCGGGCAACCTTGCTCCCCGCGCCCGGCCGCGCGGCATACTCGGCTGCCCGCGCCTGCTGCCGGGCGGCTGCTGCATCGCGCAGCATCATCGCTCTGATCACGCTCGATCCGCTGCTCATATCATTCTCCCTTTGCCTCAGACCAGGAGGAGGCGCCACGGCCCGTCAGACAGGTACGCACTTCGCCGGCAGATGCCGTCGAGGTCTGCGGCTACGCACGGCACCGTCAGCCGGACTGACTCTCCGCCGCCACCCGCCGGTGGAACTGAGAGGTGGCGATATCCTGCAAGACCTTGTTCTCCGCCCTGGCCAGCGCCTCGGCAAGTTCCCTCTCGTGCTTTTCCTTCAGCTTCTCCAGGGCCTTCTTTTCTTTCGCTATCTCGATGAGCTCATCGCGCTTTCGGCGGGCCCTCTCGGCCAGGTCCTGGAGCACTTGTGCTTGCCGCTCGATCTTTTCCTGAATGGCCTGAAGGTCGGCGAAGCAGGCGTTTATCACGCCCAGGTCCAGCTTCTCCCTCGCGTGCTCCCGCCGCAGCTCCGAGTAGCCTCGCCTCTCCATGCCCACCAGCTCCCCCAGCCGCCGATGCTCGCGAGCATAGGCCATCTCCATCTCGGCCAGCTCCATCTGGCAGATCTCCTCCAGCCTGCGCTTGTGAGATAGAGCCGGTTGCAGGGTGAATGCGTGTGCCTGCATCTCGTCAGCTCACCTCGCTCGCCCTAGGATTGCTCATCGGCGAAGACCGCTTTCAGGTGCGCCAGCGTGTCCTCGTACACGGCGTTCTCGTCGGCGGGCTGGCGCAGGAAGCGCGTGACCTCCGGCATCAGCTCGACGGCCCGATCGATCTGCGGGTTGCTGCCCGGGACGTAGGCGCCGATGTCGATCAGGTCGCGGGCGCTCCGATAGGTGGCGAGGACGTCCCGAAGCCTGCCCGCCAGTTGCTGGTGCTCTCTGTCCGTGATGCCCGACATCACCCGGCTGACGCTGGTCAGCACGTCGATGGCCGGGTAGTGATTCTCGGCGGCCAGCTCCCGCGAGAGATGAATATGCCCGTCGAGGATGCTTCGAACGGTGTCCGTTATCGGCTCGGTCACATCGTCGCCTTCGACCAGGACGGTGTAGAAGCCGGTGATGGTCCCCCTCTCGGAGGTGCCGGTGCGCTCCATCAGCTTCGGCAGAAGGGCGAAGACCGAGGGCGGGTACCCCTTCACCGCGGGTGGCTCGCCCACGGTGAGGCCGATCTCGCGCTGGGCCATCGCGAAGCGGGTTACCGAGTCCATCATGAAAGTGACGTCCAGGCCCTGGTCGCGGAAGTATTCGGCGATGGTGGTCGCCACCCAGGCGGCTTTGATGCGCAGCAGGGCCGGCTGGTCGGAGGTCGATACTACGATGACCGACCGCTGGAGACCTTCGGCCCCCAGGTCTCGCTCGATGAACTCCTGGACCTCCCGTCCACGCTCGCCGATCAACGCGATGACATTCGCATCCGACCGTGCGTTGCGGGCGATCATGCCCATCATCGTGCTCTTGCCCACGCCGCTGCCGGAGAAGATGCCCATCCTCTGCCCTTTGCCGCACGTCAGGAGCCCGTCGATGGCTCTCACGCCGGTCTGCAACGGGGTGGCGATGCGCATTCTGGTCAGCGGCGATGGTGGGTCGTTTCTGATGGAGTACTGGCGGGTACAGGTCAGCGGCCCCTTTTCATCGATGGGATTGCACAGGCCATCCACCACTCGCCCCAGGAGCTCCCTGCCCACCGGCACGGAGAACTGGCGACCGCTGGCGAAGACGGCACTGCCGGACTTCACCCCCTGCGTCTCGGCAAAGGGCATTAAGATGAGGCGATCGTTCTTGAACCCGACGACCTCGGCCGATATCCGGCTTCCGTCCATCTCAGGGAATATGTGGCATATCTCTCCCACCTGCAGGCGAAGCCCCTCGACCTCGATGCTCAGGCCGATGACCTGCACCACCCGGCCCTGAATGCGGACGGGCGTTATGCGCTGTATCAGCATTTGATACCGGGAAAGGTCGATCACTGACAATTACCTCTACCTCGCGCGTGCTCCGAGCTCTGTCCGAAATGCCTTGTCGATCTCGGCCAGCTCGGTCTCGATCTGCGCATCCACGACGGAACTGCTGGTATCGATCACGCAGCCGCCCACCTGAACGTGCGGGTCGGCGGCCAGCTCGATGTTTCTGCCGCCGGTACTGGCCTGGCCCTCATCCCAATAGGGCTGGAGATACGCCAGGTCCTCCGGGTTGACCCGGACGCGAAGCACGTGCGTTGCATCAAGCTGTTCCATCGCGCCCTTGACCATCGATAAGACCAGCGTGCGGTCCTCGGCCAGCCGTTTGTGCACCACCTTCTCGGCAATGGAGAGGGCCAGCTCGACGATCCCCTCCTCCGAGCTGCGGTAGATCGCCGCAATGTCGACGGCGGCGTTTCTCGCCAGCTCGCTGATCCGCCGCACGTCCGCCAGCGCCTCGGTCTTGGCCGACGCCAGTCCGTCGGCGCGGCCCTTCTGGTAGCCCTTTTCGTACGCCCTGGCGTGAATCTCCTCCGCCTCTCGGCGCGCTTGTTCCAGGGTGGACTCGGCCTCGGCCTCTGCCTTTCCTCTGACGTCCTCGACCTGGGGCATGGAGGCGAGCATCTGGGCCTGCGCTCCCGATACGGTAGCGAGACCCCGCGTGATGGAGTACAGCCTCCCGGCCGCGCCTTGTGCACTTGCATCCATCGCCATCAGGCCAACCAGGACCTTTCCCTGATGCAGGCCGCGCGGTCTGATGATGCTAGAAGATGACATCGTCTTCGCCGCGGAAAATGTAAATCTCTTCCGCCTCGTCGAGCCGGCGAACGATGGCCACGATCCGTTGCTGGGCCTCGTCCACGTTCCTTATCCGTACCGGCCCGGCCACGGCCATCTCGTCCTTTAGCATCTCCGCCGCACGGCTCGACAGGTTCTTGAACATCCGCTCTTTTAGCTCCTCCCCGCAGCCGCGCAGGGCAAGGGCCAGGTCACGGAAGTCCACTTCTCTCAGCACCCGCTGCAGTGACCGGTCGTCTAGCTTGACCATATCTTCGAACGTGAACACCAGCTTCCGTACTTCAGCCGCGAGCTCGGGATTGCTTACATCCAGCCTCTCGAGGATCACCCTCTCGACGCCTCTCTCCACGCCGGCCAGCACCTTCGCCAGGAACTCGGCGCCGCCAACCGAGGTGTATTCCCGGTCCAGGACCACGGACAGCTTCTTCTTAAGGACGTTCTCTACCTGCTCGATCACTTCCGGCGAGGTACGGTCCATGGTGGCAATACGGGTGGCGACCTCCGCCTGCAAGTTATCGTCCAGGGACGACAGAATCGCCGCCACTTGGTTGGGCTTGAGGTGAGACAGGATGAGCGCGACGGTCTGCGGCTGCTCGCCCTGGATGAAGGCGACGAGCTGGGAGGGATCGGTCGATCTGAGAAAGTCGAAGGGATGACGTCTGGTGCTTGTACTGACCTTCGAGATCAGGCCGTCCGCCTTCTGCCAGCCGAAAGCCTTTGAGAGCATGCGGTGAGCGTAATCGGTGCCTCCGGCGACGATGAAATTACCTGCCAGGGCGTCCTGGAAGCATGCCCCCAACACCTGGTCTTTCGCGTCATCCGTCACCTTCTGCTGCCGGATAACCTCACGAGTCAGCATCTCCACATCTTCGTCCTCGAGATGCTTCAGCACTTCTGCCGACATGTCCGCCCCCAGGGCGATGAGCAGGACCGCTGCCTTCTCTCTCCCTTTCAGCCTGTCTGCGGTGAACTGCGGTGCCATTTATCTGCCACCCTCTTGCAGCCATGTTTTGATCAGCGATGCCATGACTTCGGGCTGTGCTTCGGCGAGCGCGGTGACCTGCTCTCTGACCATCTTTTTCTGCGGGTCCTCGACGAGCATGCTCTGTACGGGGACCGGCCGTCTGGCATCTGCTTCACCGATAGCGGCGACCGCTGCCGGTGCCCCGAGCTGGGACCTGCTTCCCCCAGGCAGCCCGCGGACTGGTGGATACTCCCTCAGCTCGGCCGCCCGGCCGCGCCGTGTCGCCAGGAGGAGGAGCAGGAGCAGGAGCACCGGCCGCGATTCCTCCATCGATTTGACGTCGCCGCTGAAAGCATCCTTGTTGTAAGGGATGCTGGAAACGGCCAGGACATCGCCCCGCGCGGCGTCTATGCCGGCGGCTGCGGACACCAGCTTACTCACGTCTTCCATCTGCTCAGGGGCAATCGCCTGTGCCCCTGCGTCCAGCACTACCGCTACAGAGAGCTTCTTGATGCTTCCCGGCGCTTTGGAGGTCTTCTCCACGACCTTCGACAGCTCATAGTTGGTCAGCGTGTCCTTTTTGGTGTACTGATTCTGGGCAGTCGCGGTTGCTGTGACGGCCGCTGAATTCGTTATGCCGCGCGTCCCGGTCACCACGCCGGCGTAGCCGGGCAGGTTGCTCTGCGCTCCCGGCACCCCGCCCACGCCGGGCGGAAGCGTGCCGTAGCTCTCGAACGTCTCGTGGCTGCTCCTCACCTGCGGCGACTTGGCCGCCGGCGAATAGCTTTCGCTGCTCGACTCGTATTGGTCCCAATCGAGCAGGGCGCGCACCCGCACCGTAGCCTTGCCCGGTCCGAGCACCCGGTCCAGCATGCCCTGCAGCCTCTGCTCCAGGTCTACCTCGAAGGCGCGCTGGCCGTCGAGCTGAGAGGAGCTGACCCGCTGCGAGTTCTTATTGGAGGCCAGGGAATCGGAGAGGATGTCGCCGTTAGCGTCGACGATGGTGATGTTCTCGAGCTTCAGCCCCTCCACGCTGCTGGATACCAACTGGGCGATCCCCCTGACCTGGTTGTCTTTCAGGTGCTGCCCGGGCCGGAGCTTCAAGACGACCGAGGCGCTCGCTTCCTTCTGATTGTCTGTGTAGAGGGTCGGCTGGGGTATGACGATGTGAACGCGGCTCTGCTCCACCGGGCCCAGGTGGTCGATGGTCCGGCTCAGCTCCCCCTCCAGGGCCCGCTGGTAGTTGACCTTCTGGGCGAAGTCGGTCATGCCGAAGTTGGTCTGGTTGAACAGCTCGAAGCCCACGCCGCCGCCCTGGGGCAGACCTGCGCTCGCCAGCTCCAGCCGCGTGTCATACATAACATTGGCGGGTACCCGAATGGTCGTCCCGCCATTGGCCAGCTCGTACGGCGTTTTGGATTCCTTCAGCTTGGCGACTATCGCGGCCGCGTCTTGCTCGCTCAGATTGCTGAAGGCCGTGGCGTACTCGGGCGTCCTGGCCCACGAAAGCAGGCCGATGATAAGGACAACCGAGATGGCGGCGATAGCCAGAATGGCGACTTGCTGGCCGCGCCCCAGGTTTCGCCAGGCTTCGGCAGCCTGTTTACCTAGTTCCGTCATTCCCGAGCCGCTCATTTCGCACTACACTTGCATCCGCATTACTTCTTGGTATGCTTCGACCACTTTGTTCTTGACTTGGACGGCCAACTGAAAAGCGATGTTGGCCTTCTCCGTTGCGATCAGCACTTCGTGCAGCTCCACCGGCTCGCCCGCGGCGAGCTTGGCGGCAGAGCTATCGGCCTCCAGTTGAAGCCTGTTGAGCGTGCTCATCGCGTTGCCCAGCAGCTTCTGGAAGGATTCGCCCGACCCCTCGCCGGCCGGCGCCTGCTGGCCAAGAGGCGGAAGGGGCAGGCTATTGCCTACGCCGCCGATACTGTTGATGGGCATCTTCGCCTCCTACTAGCCCCGCAGGATTTCCAGGGCTTTGACCGCCATGCTCTTCGTCGCATTGATGGCGGTGACGTTCGCCTCGTACGCCCTGGTGGCCGACATCATGTCCGTCATTTCGGTAACGATGTCGACGTCGGGATAGGCGACGTACCCGTTGGCATTGGCATCGGGGTGGCCCGGGTCGTAGACCATGCGGGGCGGCGCATCGTCCTCCAGGATTGCGTCCACCTGCACTCCCTCCTGGAGAGACTGGCGCGCATCTCCTCTCACCGGTGCGAACGGCGCACTGGACAATGGCGACGAGGAGATCGGCGAGAAGACCACTTCCTGCCGCTTGTAGGGCTGCCCACCGGCAGGCTGAGTGCTCTCGGCGTTGGCGATGTTGTTGGCGATGACATCCATCCGCAGGCGCTGCGCCGTTAAGGCCGACCCGCTGATATTGAGCCCGGTAAGTATGCTCATTTCCTCTCCTCCTGCCCTGGCATGGGACTTCCTCGGGTTACTACGCAGGCTTATAGTAAGTTAGCCGCCCAGGAGGCAGTAGGGTAGAGGGGACTTCTTTGGGGCATCAATCGTCTTCGATTGGTATGTACGTTGGTACTACCAATGCAGGTACTCTTGCGGCGAGGCGGTCTTCGATGTGTAGGCGGCGGGCGACTTGTAGCGCGGGCCGGTTTCGTTGGTGATGGGCGGAGGACAAGCCCACCGCGCTAAACGCGCCTGGCCATCACCACCAGCCGATGGCTGTAGATCCTGTCGGGAAAGCACGTGATGATGGTAAGGGTCTCCTCATCGGTCGAATTCATGACGTCGACCTGGGTGGGTTCCACGATCTGCCTGGTGACGACCTGATAAACGTAGTCCCGGTCCTTGGTCCCCACCACTATGCCATCCCCGACCTTGATTTCCGGAAGGGCATTGAAGACCTGCCCCTCCCGAGGGCTGCTGATGTGGCCCGAAAGCACCACGTTGCCCGGCTCGCCCGGATTGGCGGTGCCGGTGTGATGGCCCGCGGCAAAGGGAGCCGTATCCCACACCACCTCGCCGGCATCGTTGTAATGCGTCCCCAGCTCGATCACCTTAGTGTCGATGCCCACGCTCGGGATGATGAGGCGCGCCGGTGGCGGCTTGCGCGGGCCTTTCGGGACGCTTGCCTGCGGAATGGGTATCAGCCGGGCTGCCTCGTCCATTTCGGCCCTGGGCGTGCCCGGCGTCCCGAGGGGCGCCGGAGCGGATGGGGCGATGGACACCGTCGGCCGCGGCGTGGCCGTGGGCACGGGCGCGACGGTAGGCGCGACCGCGTGGTTTGTGGCCACAGGGGTGAGGGTAACGGTGGCCGTGGGGGCCGCGGCGGCGGCTTCGGCCACGTTTCCCACTTCAGGGCCGGACTTACCCAGTTTGGCTGTCGCCTGGCAGGCCAGGCTCGCACTGGCTATCACCAATAGTAGGATAGTCAGCGCTATCGATCGTCTAAGGTTGTTGTTCATATTCAAGGACCAATCCGTCTCCGGTGCTTCCGTTGTTCATCACTACTGCCCGTACACTCGAGGCAAGGACGAGTGTAGCGTCGCCGGGTTAGTGTATTGTAGTTGTCAGGTCGCCAGCGGCTATCACTGCCGTCTATCCAGGTAAAGGGGCTCGTTCCTGGGGGTCAGGTACGCGTACTTGTGAAGGGCCTGGCGCGCGCTGCTCATCTCGATAAGCCGCGTCCGCATCTCCGCCAGCCAGCTTTTCAGGGCCCTCTGATTCTCGTCGTCAACCTGGAGCAGCCGCTGCAGCTTCGCTACCAACAGCGATCGCTTGGAGGCTGCCCGGCCGCCAGCTCTGAAGCTGCCGTCGTGGAGGTTGAGAGAGGAAAGGAGTCGCTGCCGCTCATCAAGGATCTCTCCGAGGCGCACGATATCTTCTGCGGCGATAACAGTAGACAGCTCCTGTGACAACTGAAACAGCTCTTCGCAGTCGCTCAGCGCGCTATCCACCGTCTCCATATCTCCCATCGGCTCGAGCATCTTCTCTTGCTTCCGAACACTCATCACAATTGCTCCCGCCAATCAATACCTTGGTCTCCAGACCGGCCCACGGCCCCAGGCCAACGTGCCAGCCACGCCCGCCCGGGCTCGCCGGTGCCTAGGCAAGGGCAAGGCTCAGCCTCCTGCCAGCCAGCATAGGAATATCCGCCTTAGTCGTGCGCGCCTCCCGGGCCACCTGTTGCCAGGCGGGCAGAAGCTCGCGCAGCAGACGAGTAACCTCTTCGATCGGCTCGGCGTCCTTGTGGATATTGGCCTCCACCAGCCGGTAGTGCATATACTCATATATCCTGAACAAGTTGTAGGCCAGCTCGCCCGTGTCCAGGTTGAGCGTCCCCATCAATTCGGCGATGATATCCTGACCCCGGATCACGTTGTTGTGCGCTTCCTCCAGATCGTCTGCCCGCATCGCCGTGGAAGCGCGATAGAGGAACCTGATTGCCCCTTCGTAGAGCATTACCACCAGGTCTCCCCGGCCGGCGGTCTGGGCCTCCGTGGTTCTGTACTGCTGATATGCCTGCATTGTGTGCATCTCTAGACTCCCTTCTTCGCACGATATCCTTTGACTGAGGACCAGGGGTACGGTGTACCCGCGTCCCCTTAAGACTTGCTAAGCCCAAGCAATTGCGCATTGAGAGATGTGCTCTGGCTCTGGAGCTGGGCCAGCGCCACTTCAAGAGCGCTGAACCTGGCGTAAAGGCTTTGCTGCTTGGCATCCAGGCGGTCCTGCAAGGTCGCAATCGACTTGTTCATCTCGTCGATATCCGAAGTGGACGATTGCTGGAGCTGGTCGAAGGTACCATTAGTCCCGCAGAGACTGTTTAGATAGTCGGCAAGCTTTATCCCCACTCCCTTGGAGTTGACCGTGGTCGTGATGGTGTCAGTGCCGGCCACGAGCGTGCCTTTTGCCGTCAGCGTGACACCGGGGATCAGCGTCGAGTTCGTGCCGCTCGCCGTAATCGTTCCCGTCCTGGTTGTGGGAGACCCTCCCGTGGCGGGCGTGAACGTCACCGTCAGGTTGCCCAGGCCGTCCGAGACGATGCTATACGTGCCCGACGCGTGGTTGCTCGGATTGCCAGAAATGCTGGCGATGCTGCCCGTCCCCCCCGCAACCAGCGACGTCATCGCCGTGAGTGCGCCGAAGACATCGGCGACGGCTGCCGGGTTGCTCTGAAGAGCGGTGGTCAGCTTGGCCGTGTCGAGGACCAGCGAAGTTGTCGAACCCACGGCCGAGCCGACAGCGCCCGTGGTAATGCCGATGTCCGAGAGGCTGCGGACTGCGGAGCTGCTGAGCCCTTCACCATACCCACCGACTAGGACGGACAGCATGTTCTCGATTCCCTGTACCGTGACATCGCCGGTGAGAATGCTCCCCTTCTTCTGGTTCGCGTTGTAGGCGATGTCGTCGCGAATGAGGCTCATCGCGCTGTTGTACTGCTTCACGAAGTCCTGTACGGCGGCGACGGCGCCGGATGTATCCTGCCCCACGGTGAGCGTCACATCGGTGGCTGGGTCGACCTTCTTGAGATTGATCGTGACTCCCGGGAGGGCGTTGGCTATTGTGTTGGAGGCAGAATACTGGTGCACACCGTTGAGAAGGTAATCGGCGTTAGTCCCGATGCTTTCGTTGCTCGTGGAGAGCTTCATCGCCGCGAGGAAATTGCCGGTCACGTCCTGCAGGTCTATCAGCGTGCTGCCCGTATTCCTGGCAGTGATGGTCAGCCGGTCGTTTGTGCTGTCGAAGGTCGCCGTCACACTGGCAGCCGACGCATTGATGCGGCTGATCACGTCGTTCAAGCTATCCTTCGACGTATCATAGGTGATTTCCACACCGTTGATCTTAAACGATCCCGTCGCAGAGGAGAGAGCCACATCCAGATTGGCGTCCGATGCGCTCAATAGAGCGGTAGGCTTCACCCCTCCCAGGTTCCTGGAGCTGGTCATCGAGGTTGCCGGGGGCAGGCCGGTCAGGCCGGCCGCCGTGAGGAAGTTGCTGGTATCCGACCCGGAGCCAAGCTGAATCGCCCCGGACGCCGTCAGCACAAGCTTGTTCTGCCGCCCATTGGCGTCGAGCCCCCACGACACGGTCACCTGCTTGTCGGCGGAAAGGGAAGCCGTCGCGTCGCGTATCTTGGCGAAGATGGTGTTCGCTCCGGTGAGGTCCGTGCCGTCGCTCAAGACGGTGCTCGAGTCGATGGTTATCTGCACGCCATTGACGGTGAACGTTCCCGTAGTGGGCGTGATGCTGAAGGCGGCCGAGCCCAGCGGCTGGCTGGCGACGACGGCCTTGCCGATCGATTTCAGGTCGCTGGCCGACGTGCCGGCGCTGGTAACGGTCGTGGAGGTGGCCAGGGCTTGGACCCTCACCGTGAATGAGCCCACGGCGGCATCGGAGTTGGCGGAGGCGGTCACCAACGCCGGCGAGCTGGGGCTGGTGTCGGTGGTGACGGTCATGGCGTCGATGGTATCTCTATTGTTCAGTGCTTGAATCTTTGCGAGCAACGAGCTGAGCCGGGTGTTTATGTCTCTCAGAGCGTTCTGTCTCTTCTGCTCATCGTCAATCTTGTTCTGCAGCCGGGTCAGCGGCAGTCGCTCCACATCCATCATTTTCTGGATGATGTCAGCCGTATTCAAGCCCGAAAGCAGTCCTGGTATCTGAAGGTAATTACTCGACATATTGCTCCACCTCCCCTGGTCTCACCTAGCGCTGTTCTTCAGCAGATTTCTCTCTTGACAGCAACAAGCCCCTGCCGATCTTCTCCCACGCGCCGGGAGGAATCTCGCGGATGACCTCGCCGCTGCCTGAGCTGATGATCTGAATGACCACGCTCCTGGTCGCTTTGTCAAAGCGGATCTTGGCGTACCGGTCGAACGGCCCCTCGCTGTCCACGAGTGGCTTAGACCCTATCAGCAGCTCTGCTGCCTGCTGGCTCGCTGGCGAGGGGGCGCTCTTCCCCGGAGCTTTTGCCCCCGAGCCAGTCTCCGCACCGGGCGTTCCCTTATCCAAAACACGTTCTTCTGGGCCCGGAGCTGCCGGCCTGATGACGGCTGGCGCGTCGACCGCTTCCACTCGTGATATACCATCGTTTTTCACGTTCACCACCTCGATCCTTCAATGGTGCCGCACCGGGACAAATCGCTCGCCATCAGACCCTTCCACAAGCTATTCGTGGATCTCCTGGCGCGCATCTGCTGCTCTCTAACCTCACACCATCCCTTGTCCAGGCGATCCCGTTACAACAGATATGTCTGTTGTCTGGATACGTTATCGGCTTGAGGGCAGGAAACTGAAGTAGCTTCCGGGCAAATGACGATGAAATGATACGGCGGGCCACCGCTATCTATTTCTGCTGCAGCTTCATAGCATAGTAATGACACACATCAAGGGCCAGCAGAAGATTACAGTTTTGTGCCAAAGATAGGCTTTCCCTGCTATAAAGTTCCACGGCCCCCTGCCGATTATGAAGACAGAGCCGCTCTATCCGGAATGCCGAGGCTCGAGCGAGACCAGGAGCGGCCGACCTGACAGTAGTGAGAGCTTGGCGGACCGGAATAGAAAACGGTATCTCACAAGAGAGAACGGAATCTCTCCACACATAAACAAGGAGGTAATCAACCAGTGGGAGTCCGGATTAACACCAACATCGAGGCCCTCAACGCGCAGCGCAACCTGAGTATCACCGCCCTGAACTTCGGCAAATCGGTGGAGAAGCTATCCAGCGGCCTTCGCATCAACCGGGCAGCGGATGACGCCGCCGGCCTGAGCATCAGTGAGAAGCTGCGTGCCCAGGTCCGGGGCCTGAACCAGGCCGTCCGCAACGCGCAGGACGGCATCTCGATGATCCAGACGGCAGAAGGGGCGTTGAACGAAGTCCACTCTATGCTCCAGAGAATGCGAGAGCTGGCCGTAGAGGCTTCGAACGATACCCTGTCGGACAACGACCGGTCGAACATCAACACCGAGCTGCAGCAGCTCAAGTCGGAAATGAACGGCATCTCCAGTCGCACCAAGTTCAACGGCAAGGGCCTGTTGTCGGGCTCGTTGGTCACCAGCCTGGGCGGCGCAACGGCCACCGACCTGGTAGTCAACGATCTGGTGACCACGGGCGTCACGGCGACGGCCATCGACGTCTCCGGGGCGCAGGCGGGCAAGACGTTCACCTTCACTGCCAGCGGCACCAGCCTCACCCTCACTCGGAGCGGTGATAGCGTAGCCCAGACCGTCACCGTCGGCGCGATGTCGGCCAACGGTACGCAGACGCTCAACTTCAGCCAGTTGGGCGTAAAGGTCACCATGGCGGCCAGCTCGGCTGCAGCCGCCGCCGACATCGTCTTCGGCCTGACCGCCACGGCCAACGACACCATCCTGACCACGGCCGGCTCGGGCAGCGCGAACATCCAGATCGGCTCCGAAGCCTCCGACTACCTGGGGGTCTCCTTCGACAAGGTCGACCTCAACGGTGGCGTCGGCGACTCCAACCTGGACAACCTCGCGTACGCTCTGTCCACCTTCGATACGGGCACCTCGGCTCGAACGGCGGCGACATCGGAAGACCTGATCACCAAGGTCGACAACGCCATCGACTATGTCAACACGAAGCGCTCCAACCTGGGAGCCTATCAGAACCGGCTGGAGCATACCATCGCCAACCTGGGTGTGGCATCGGAGAACCTGTCCGCATCCGAGTCACGCATCAGAGACCTGGACCTGGCCTCGGAGATGGTCAACTTCACCAAGACCCAGATCCTGCAGCAGGCCGGCACCTCCATCCTGGCCCAGGCCAATCAGGCACCGCAGTCGATACTGCAGCTACTCCGGTAGCAGACTCCCACGACGTAAGGGCTCGGGGCACCGAGCCCTTACCCCGATCAGCAGCGGTGAATCTACAAGAGGCGGGTACGGACCCCGCCTCTTGTGTTATCTCCCCTCTAGATAAATGAAGGGGCCGCTCAGCTCACCCCCACCAACTGCGCCGGCGGAGTCCGCTGGTTGTCGTCGGCTTCGCAGATGGCCCTGAGGGTGTCCATCGCGGACGTCCCGTCGACGGAAGGATCGCAGAGGCCGGGCACCACGTGGATGACGGCGTGGGGTATCGCAGCCGGCAGGAGATGTTCGCCTGCCTCGTCCACGACGATGACGATGTCCGCCCGGCGATAGACCTCCAGGCCATCGTGCTTCGCCTTCGTCCCGTTCCCGCGACGTCCGTTCTTGCCGTGCCCATTCCCGTTGTTTGAGCAGCCATCGTGGACCTCGACACCCCGCTGGCGCAGCGCGGTGGTCCGCTGTTCGTCGAACAGACTACCGGACGGGAGGAAGCTCACCGCGTGGCCGCCGGCGGCCAGCGCTCCGAGCATCTCGAATAGCCGTTGCAAGCGAGAGCCGTCGACGCCGCCACGTGCCGCTGGCCCGACGACCAGTATGCGCTTTCCAGGAGCGCGGTTGCTGGCCCGATGGAGGGAGGCGGGGTCTGGAGGATACCGTCCGGCCAGCTCCCGGCCCCATTTCTCTACAAACCGGTCCCGCATCCGGGCCACGTGCGGCGCCGGCTGAGCATCGCGTACGTCGGTCCCTTCCCTTCTGGGCTGCCGGCGCTTTGGGGTGGCCGTCGCTTCGCTGCCCCCGGGAGCACGCTCCGCCCGCGCCTCCGCTGCCTCGACGGGCACGGCGGGCAGCGGGACGAAATGCTTCTCCGGGTCGAACTTCATCTTGAGTATCGGCGCGATGGAGAAGGCCAGCGGGACCTTCAGCTCCTCGGGCAGGCCCCATTTGGCGCGAAAGCGCGCCCAGTTGGTCTGCATCGCATCGGAATAGTCGACGTTGTCTCCCTTGAAGGTGCGGCTGCCGTAGTGGTGGACGAAGACATCGTTCGCCACGGCGACTTTATAGCCGGCCAGGCGCGCCCGGAGGCAGTAGTCGTCGTCCTCGAAGTTGCCGGGGAAGAACTGCGGGTCGAGGCCGCCGATGCGCTCGATCAGTGGGCGACGGATGGCCATGCAGAAGCCCTTTACGATGGCCGTCTCCCCTACCTCACCGGCGTGGGCCGCCGCCCACTCAGCCGCGAACTTGTCGAGCCCGGCGTCGTCGGCATACGGGACATCAGCCACCAGTTGCGCGCCGACCACGAAGTTGGACCGGGGGCCGACGATGCCCAGCCCTCCGTGCAGCTCGAGCGGTCGCAGGAGGCGGCCCAGCCAGCCCGGCGTCACCACCACGTCGTTGTTGAGGAGCACGACCACGTCGCCGCGCGCCGCGGCCAGGCCCTGGTTGTTGCCCCCCGCAAAGCCTGCGTTCTCTCGGTTGGCGATCACTCTGACATTCGGCAGCTCCCCTCTCAGCATACTGAGGACCTCGGGGGTCTCGTCCCTCGAGGCGTTGTCGACGAAGACGAGCTCGTACGGCTCGGCGGTGTGCTGCACGATGCTCCGGACGCAGCGCGCCGTGTACTCGGCCTGGTTCCGGCAGAGGATGACGATGCTGGAGAGCTTCACGGGGTCGCCGGCCGGCGGCCGCAGGCCGTACGCCCGCTCCAGGGTCTGCACGAACTGCGCCTGGGCAGCCAGGATGGCGGGCTTGTCGGCAGAGTAGCTGGCGTAGCGGCGATGGACCGCCTCGGCCACCCTGGGGAACTCCCGGCCGCGCGGGTGCGAGGTGGTCGACGTGCCGTCCACACGATGAGTGAATGCGCAGGTTACCCTGGGCACGTGCTCGAACGTGAACTTCCGGGACAGGCGAATGAAGAATTCCCAGTCCTCGTAGACCGTCAACTGCTCATCGAAGAGTCCCGTCTGCTCCACGCAGGACCGTGCGTGCATCACACAGAGAATGGGCACATAGTTGCTGACCAGCATAGCATCGGATTCGAAGTCCCTCGAATATGGCTGGTCTACCCGCTTCACCACATAGCCGTCGCCTTCCTTGAATTCCCACAGCCGCCGTGCATCGGTGTAGGCTACCTGCGCACCGCTGGCCTCCAGTGCCTCCACCAGCGTCTCCAGGTGCTGGGGCTCGTAGAAGTCGTCGTCGTCCAGGTACGCGATGTACTTGCCGCGCGCCAGGCGCAGGCCGAGGTTCCTCGCCGCCGACCGCTCCAGGTTGCGTCCCACGTGGACATACCAGACGCGGCCCCCACCATAAGACTCTTTGATCGCCTCCTCGGCAGCCGGGCCGCCGTCGTTCACCACGATGACCTCGAAGTTCGGATAGGTCTGGCGCAGCACGCTCTCCACGGCGAGCTTCAGCCGGTCCGGCCGGTTGTACGTGGGGATGATAACCGATACCAGGGGCCGCGGGGACCGCCCGCTGCCTGCGGTTGCGCCTGCCAGAATGGCGCACGCCTCGTCGATGTAGTGCCGGGAGTATGCCTCGCTGTTGTTGACGACGATCTGGGCGACCCGCTGGCGGAAGTTCTTCAGCGCGTCCTGGTACACCCCTGTATCGTGGCGCCGGTAAAGAAACAGTGGCTTGGGTATGCGATGCCCGTAGTAGCCGCGGGCGCCGGCAGCCACCCAGAAGTCCCAGTCCTCGCAGCCCCGAACATTGGTCCGGTAGCCGCCGACCGCACGCCAGACCTCCCGGCGAAACAGCGCGCAGTACGATATCTGATTGGCGAAGCGCAGTCGCATAAAGTCGTAATCGCCGGCCGGAACGATCTGGTCGACGCCGCCGAAGTCCTGCCGGTCGGTGTAGGCGATGGCCAGGCCGGGGTCGGCATCCAGAAGCGTCACGCATTCCTCGAGCATAGTGGGCGCAATCTTGTCGTCGGCGTCCAGGCACAGGACGTACTCTCCCTGCGCGACCTCGATACCGTTGTTCCGCGATATGGCCGGCTGGCCCGAGCTCTCCTGGTTGATGACCACGATCCGGTGCTGCGGGTGCGCGGCCTGCAGGCCCTCCGCCACCGAGGCGGTGTCGTCGGTGCTTCCATCGTTGACGATGATGAGCTCGAAGTCCTGATAGGTCTGGTCCAGCACGCTCTCCACCGCCTCCGGCAGGTAGCGAGCGTAGTTGTAGCACGGGACTACTACCGATACCCGGGGCTTCCGGGACGGTGGCACGGCCTCGCCGCCAGCAGCAGAAGGCGCCGGCGTGCCCGCATCGCCAGCCGGCCCGCGTTCTGCCACCTGTGCGTACGCCGCGGCCACGGCGCTTCGCATATCCTCGTACTGCTCCGTCTTCACCAGGAAGGGAGCGAGGTACGCCGCCCGCTGGCTGTGCACGGGGAACGGCCATTCGCCCTCCGTGTAGGGAACGAACTCGTCCGCGCCGTAGCGGGCCAGATAGTTGGGGTCGATACCGTCACAGACCTCACGCGCCCGGCAGGCTTCGCAGCTCGCGGCGAAGTGCTTGACGTTGTTTCCCCGCGCCCCGATCACCTCGACGCCGTTCGGATGGTGCATATTCAAGGGGTGATAGGCGAACGCCCCATCGATCTGGCCCTGACGGAGGGGCAGCATAGCGGCGCAGAAAGCAGGTGGGCCGCCAAAGTGGCCGGCCTGGTTCATCCACTCGTAAGGATCGTAGCGGACGCCGACGACCCCCACCAGGTGCTTCTCCAGCCCGCGCACCGTGCACAGCGGCGCATACCGGATGTTCACCCCGACCCGATGCGCTTCCAGTATCTCGACGGCTTCCTTCAGATATGGATAAATGTCCGAATAGCGGGCCTGGACGCCGAACGCCCGCCCGCCCCGGTTCCACTCGTAGTAGCCGTTCATGATGATGAAGTTATGGAGGTAGACGCGGTGCCCGATCAGCGTGCGGGCGATGTCCGGCAGATGCTCGTAATTCCACTGGAAGACCGTCGTGTTCGTCGTGTACTGGAAGTCCTTGTCGTCCAGGTATCGCATCGCCTGCTCGAGCGCCGACCACTTGCCGCCGGTGATCCGCCGGAAAAGCGCGTCGTCGACGGCGTGCGTCGAAAAGAGGAAGTTCACCAGGCCGGCCTCCAGGAGGTCGTCGATCAGCCGCTCGTGCTTACAGTGCGGCAGACGCTGCATCAGGAACTGGCCGAGGGTGATTATGCGGCCCTTCAGTCCCATCTCCTGGTGGGCGTAGCGGGTGATCTCAGAGATGTCCGGGTGCAGCGTCGGCTCGCCGCCCGTGTAGTCGAAGTTGATGAAGCCGTAGGACTTAAGCAGCCACAGGATTTCCTTGCACTCATCCAGGGTGCGGAACTTGGCCGTCCGCATCCCGCGAAACTGATGCTCGCTGCCGTCCAGAAAGCTATAGTAGCAGAACTTGCAGGAGTGAACGCACTTCAGCCCGACGTCCAACACCGCGCCGCGGCTGAGCCTGCCAACCGGGTGCCCGTACATCTTTTCCTCCACCCTGAAGTTGTGATGTGGTGACCGACCCTCACGACGGCGCCGCCGAGATGGCTCGCCTGGCTTCCGGCCTATCCCGCCCTCGCGCTCGCCTCTTTGTGATGCACGACGCTGGCCGCTGGTTGGTACACGACTTTGTAGCCGGCCCTGCGAATGGCGAAGCACAGATCGGCGGCCTCGTAGTCGGTGGGGGCAAACTGCAGGCTGAACCCGCCGATCCCGTCCCACAGGTCCCTCCGGACCAGCAGGCCCACCGCTGAGCAATAGTCGACTTCGCGGACGAAGCTGAGCTGCGGGTCCGCCGGGTCCATTCCTCGCCCGTACTGCCACGTCGCCCCGTCGGAAAAGGCGATGGCGCCCGCTTCATCCAGCGTGCCGTCAGGGTAGACCAGCTTGGCCCCGACCGCCCCGATCGACCCATCGCTCTCGGCCAGCGCGACGGAGCTCTCCAGCCAGCCCGGCCGTGGCTCGGCCTCGTTGCTCAAGAAGACCAGGTACTTGCCCCTGGCCTTCTGGCTGCCCTGCCGGCAGGCCTGGTAGTAGCCGCAGTTCTTTTCGTTGGTAATCACCTCGACATCGCCGGCCAGCAGGCCGAGGAAGTCCTTCGTGCCGTCGGTCGAGCCGTCGTCGACGACGATAGCTTCGTAAAGGTCGTCCGGCGTGTTCCCGACGATGGCCTCGATGCACCGTCGGGTCGCCTCGACCTTGTTGAAGACGGGGATGATGATGGATACCGGTACCGCCGCACCCTTGGCCTGTTCAGCGCCTGCTTCACTTTCAGAAAGGGGCCTCTCGGAGGCAGAGCCCGCCGGCACCCCAGCGCCGGGCGTCTGAACACCCTCCAGCCGCTGCAACGCGGCGCTCAGGTCGGCTAGGACACGGGGGTCGTCCGGCTTCATAGCCAGGGCGGCGCTGAAGTCCTCCGATGCTTCCTGGTAGCGTCCAAGGGCAAAGTAGCAGAAGCCGCGATTGACCCGGGCCAGGACGTCTTCCCGCCGCTCCAAAGTCGCACTGGCGGCGGCGATGCCGCGCTCGTACTGCCCGAAGCGACTGCACGCGGCGGCCAGGGCGGCGCCGTACTCCGGTGCTGGCTGGATGCGCTGCACAAGCTGGCCGCCCACCTCTTCCAGGCCCGGCGTTGCCGATTGCCTGGCGCTGCCCGCCTCGGCCAGGGCTTCGCAGACCTGCAGCATCTCGATCAGCAGCTCGGTGGGAACGACGCCCGACTGCAGCGCGCGTTCGATGAGTTGCAGCGCCTTCTCCGGCTGACCCATCCTCGCCGCCACCTTGGCCATGCGGCAATGCAGCAGCGGAGATGTGGGGAAATACGTCAGCGCCTCCTCGTAGCTGGCCTGAGCGCCCTCCAGGTTGCCGAGGGCCTCGTTGATGATTCCGATGCCGAAGCGGGGCCGCCAGGTATGGGTGGCCGGGTCGGACCCGCAGGCCGTCCGCGCGCCGCCGGCATCGATCGCCCGCTGGAAGTAGACGAGGGCCTGCTCCAGCTTCCCGGTCGCCTGGTAGGCCGACCCGGCGTTGCACAGGAAATCCGCGGTTAGAGTCGGCAGCCGTCGCTCGGCCTCGGCCAGGGTCGCCTCCACCTCTTCGCCGCGACCGCCCTGGCCGAGGGCCACTACCAGCATCGCGTAGGCGTTCACCAGGTAGCTGGCGGAATCGCTTATGCACAGGGCCACGGCGCGCCGGAGGGGCTCTGCCGCCTCGGCGATGCGCCCTGTCCCGTAGTAGTGCTTGCCCAGGTTGAAGTAGTGGAAGGGCTCCTCGGGCTCCGCGGCGATGGCCGCTTCCAGCAGGCGCTGGTTGCGCTCCTGCTTCTTCCTCAGCTCCGCCTCGTCTGCCACGTAGCCGTGGTGATCGAGGACCAGATCGTCGACGA
>JAMCWG010000005.1 GCA_023475235.1 Chloroflexota bacterium | reverse complement strand
GGAGACAAGCGCAATAATGATAAAGCTGTGCATGATGGTGGCCAGCACGTTCTTCTTTCGCACCATTCCTCCATAGAAGAATGCCAGGGCCGGAGTCATCATCAAGACCAGCGCAGCCGAGGTCAGCACCCAGGCGGTGTCGCCGGCGCTCACCTCCCCTGCCGCCTGAGCCATCAACTGGCCACTCATCGGTAACCCCGGACCAATCGCCAACATACGCTTCCCTTCCCAGCAATGATCTCTTGGCGGAAGACGATTCCGCATGTTGCGATGATGCTTCAATAGTGTTACCGGCCAATTGCGGATGTATTAAAACTATGTGACAAAAAGCTTGGGACTGGTCCCACATCCCCAGCGATGTCACTCGCATCGAGAGGGAGTCCGGCGCGGAGTACGCCGCGTACAGGCAGCGGACGTCGATGTTCGTCCCCTGGCCGCATGCGACTCGCCGCGAGACAATTCCCACCGCCAACTGACGCCCGCGTTGCCATCGGCAGCAGGCCCGCGACAACAGCCCCGCTGGGTTGGCGGGGCTGTTGTCTTTCCCGAGACACACGGGTCTATGGTAGAATTCTGACGTATGGGGAGCGTGTCGGCATCCCGGCGACGAGGGCGCTTGACCAGGCAGCAGATCGCTTGCTACGCGAAGGTGAGCTGCCACATACTCGATCCTGACTGGCCGCTGTGTCGGCCAACCGGCCGGTCGCAGAGGAAGGGAGAACTATGTGTGACCCAATGGCCCAGTTTTGCGCACTGCCCGGCCGTGTCATCCTAGATACATGCATCATTAACCTTCTTCAAGACCAAGGTGAGTATATCTGGGATGGAGTAGATCCTGAAGGAGCATCGAAGTATGGCATCGACCCCGATCTGATGGCGCTAAGAGCGATTCTTCAGGTGAACCAGCGAGCGATGTTCCAGTTCGTCATCTCCCCGCTGACGTTAGCTGAGGTAGCTAACACTCAGGATCTTCCTGAACGTGAGCGACGTGTTCGCTGGGTGTTGGACATACTCGATCACTGGCTGGTAATGCTCGATGACATCGAGGATCGGACCAGTCAAGGGGGCACGGTCCGGTCCCGGTTCAAGCTTTCCCCTTACCTCCAGCGATTCGAGCAGCAGTTGATGCAGATACCCGACTTTCGGCGCGATCCGATGGATCGATTGCTACTCGTACAATACCGTATGGCCAACTGTGATGCGTTCGTAACTGTCGATACGGGTACCATTTGGCGGCATCGCGAAGAGCTCCACAAACTAGGCATACGGGTCTTGAAGCCAAAAGAGCTGTGGAGCATTCTTGAGCCTTGGGCTCGAATCTGGATGTAGTTACGAAGACTTGGGTCGTTGGCGCCGCCTGGGCTTCCTTCGGCCGGGGACTACCACCTCCGCCAGTCTCGGCCATGCTATAATGGCACTGGCGGGCAAGGAAGACCTTCCCGCAACGAAGGGGGGCGGCGCACATGGCTGTGGAACCAAAGCACATACGTGCCGATGAGCTTATCGCCGATCCCGGCGCCGTTATGGAGCGCGTTACCCGCAACCGGGAACAGATCGTGGTTGAGCAGGAGGGCGACATCTACATACTGCTCAAGCCTATACGTCGTGCCGCGAAGCGAAGACGCGCCAAGTTGGGTTGTGACGTCGAGGCGTTCCGCAGGGCAGCCGGCTCCTGGAGAGGCATAATAGATATCGACAGGCTCAAGGCGGACATTGCTGCTAGCCGTGGCTCGAATCGCCCGCCGGCTGTCTTATGAGGTATCTCGTCGACACGGACTGGCTCGTCGATTATCTGGCCGGGAGAGAGCCTGCGCTCAGCGTTCTCAACGGATTAGTCCCCGAAGGCATAGCTATCAGCACTATCAGCCTGATGGAGATCCTCGAAGGAATAGTCATGAGCAACAAGCCTGCCCAGGCAAAGCGTGGATTCGACGACTTCCTGCACGGAGTGGACGTCATCAGCGTCAATCGTGCGGTGGCCAGGCGAGCAGCCTGCATACGCGGGGAACTGCGCCAACAGAGAAGATCTATTAATGATCGGGCCCTGGACCTGATCATTGCGGCTACTGCCATTGCCTACGATCTCGATCTGGTCACCAGCAATACACGTCACTACGACGACATTCAGGGCTTGAGGTTGTACCGTTACACCTAGTGCAATACAATGACGAAACGCAAGGAGAGAGTGCGTATTGCACCCTCTCCTTGATTCTGCGTGGCGAGCGTCTTGGGCTAGTCGATGACTACGTCGTGGCGGCGGGCTGGGCTTCTTTCGGAGCGACGCCCGCACGTTTCAGCAGCAGCTCCCACTCCCGGTCTATGTTCGCCTGGAGCGCCGCCAGCACCTCGGCGTTGGCCGGCCGCAGCAGGTGGCTGAAGCGGCCCTGGTCCTTGATGAACTCGGTCAGGGGCAGCTTCACCTTCGGCTGGTAGTTAACCTTGTACTCGCCGTTCTCTACTTCGTACAGCGGCCAGTAGCAGGTCTCCACCGCCCGGCGGGCCAGCTCGATGCTCTGGTTGGGCTCGTACCGCCAGCCGGGGACGCAGGGCTGGAGGATGTTGAGGAACGCCGGCCCGTCGGTCTCGAATGCCTTACGGGCCTTGCGGATGAGGTCACGCCAGTTGCTGGGCGAGGCCTGCGCTATATACGGGATGCGATGGCCCACCACGATCTCGGTCAGGTTCTTGCGGTTGCGGGACTTGCCGGGGATCACCTTGCCCACCGGGCTGGTGGTCGTGTTGGCGCCCAGCGGCGTCGCGCTGGACCGCTGAATGCCCGTGTTCATGTACGCCTCGTTGTCGTAGCACACATAGACGAAGCGGTGGCCGCGCTCCAGGGCACCCGACAGCGACTGTATGCCGATGTCGAAGGTGCCGCCGTCGCCGCCGATGGCCATGAAGCGGAACTCCTGGTCCAGCTTGCCCTGCCGGCGAAGCGACTTGTACGCCGCCTCCACGCCGGAGATAGTGGCCGAAGCGTTCTCGAAGGCGTTGTGGATCCACGAGGAGCGCCACGCCGTGTAGGGGTACACCGTCGTGCTCACCTCGCAGCAGCCGGTGGCGTTGGCGACCACCAGCGGATAGTCGCAGGCGTGCGTCAGCATGCGAACGATGGTCCCGATGCCGCAGCCGGCGCAAAGGCGATGGCCGGAGGCCAGGGTCTCTTGCTTAAGGGAAAGCTCTTTAAGATTTACTGACATTATTCTCTAGTCTCCTCTCACGCCCAAGTAGAACTCGAACTCGCTTGGGCCGCGGCCTTCCGCCAGCTTCTGCAAGCGGTCGTACACGGAGCGGATATCGCTCATAAGGATGTCGCGTCCGCCCAGGCCGTAGATACCGTTGATCATCCTGGGCCGGCGCTCCAGCTCGTACAGGGCGGAGCGGACCTCGATGGCCAGCGGCCCGCCGTTGCCGCCCGGCGACTGGGCACGGTCAAGCACGGCCACGGCACTGGCCCTGGAGAGGGCCTGGGCGATCTCCTGCCACGGGAAGGGGCGCATCACGCGTGGCCGCAGGATGCCGGCCTTCACCCCCTTGCCGCGCAGCTCGTCGACCACGATCTCGGACGTGCTGGCCGTCGAGTTCAGGGCCACGAGGACGAAATCGGCGTCGTCCAGCCGGTAGGTCTCGAACATCCCGTAATGTCGGCCGGTCAGCTTGCCGAACTCCTCCTGCACTTCCTGAATCACGCGCGGGGCGTGGCGCATTGCCTCGGCCTGCTGGCGCTTCACCTCCATATAGTAGTCGGTGAAGGCCAGGTTCCCCATGCTGATGGGGTGCTCGGCGTCGAGCAGGGAGTAGGGCGGCTTGCGGGTGCCGATGAAGCTGGCCACTTCCTCGTCGTCCACCATCTCCAGCGAGGTGATGCCGTGGCTGACGATGAAGCCGTCGTAGCAGACCATCACCGGCAACTGGATGTCGGGGTGCTCGGCGATGCGGACGGCCATAATGGTCGAGTCGTAGCCCTCCTGGGCGTTCTTGCAGTACAACTGGATCCAGCCGCTGTGCAGCGTGCCCATCGAGTCGGAGTGGTCGCAGTGGATGTTGATGGGGGCCGACAGTGCCCGGTTGACGTTGATCATCACGATGGGGCAGCGATTGCCGGCGGCGATGTACAGCACTTCCCACATGTAGGCGAGGCCCTGGGAAGAGGTGGCCGTCATTACGCGGGCGCCGGCCGCCGACGCGCCCACGCAGGCGCTGAGGGCGCTGTGCTCGCTCTCCACGGGCAGGAACTCCGTAGGCACGGTCCCTTCGGCCACGAAGGTGGAGAACTCCTCAACGACATCGCTCTGCGGCGTGATCGGGTAGGCCGCCACCACGTCCGGGCGAATCTGGCGCATGGCCTGGGCGACCCCGGCGTTGCCCGTTACCGCGATGCGGTTGGCCGTCTTAGTTGCCATAACTATATCTCCTTCCTTGGACTGCTATCGTCATTCGCCCTGGGTCTCCTCGTAGGCCACCTTCACCGCCTCGACGTTGGCCTCGGCCACCTTGGGGCCGAAGCGGTCCTCGAAGACGTGGCGGACCTCCTCCAGGGCTTGGTCCAGGGTTACGGCGCCGCTGGCCCTGACCACCGCGCCCAGCATCGGGGTGTTGGTGATGGCCCGGCCCATCGTGCGCATCGCCACGCCGGTAGCGTCCACGGTGTACAGCTTGCGGCCCTTGATGCCCATAGTCTTCCGCAGCTCGTCGGGTGTGCCCTTGAAGTTGGCCACTACGACGCCGTCCTCGGTGAGCCCATCGGTCACCGGTACCTTGCCGATGAGGTTGGGGTCGAGTATCACGATCATATTCGGTTCGGTGATATACGAGAAGGTGCGCACCGGCTCGTCGCTGATGCGGGTGAACACCTGTACGGGGGCGCCCCGACGCTCCGGCCCGTATTCGGGGAAGGCCTGAAACTGCTTGCCCTGGCGCAGGGCCGCCGCTGCCAGCATCTTGGCAGCGGTCACGGCTCCCTGGCCTCCCCTACCGTGCCATCTGATTTCTAGCATAGCCTCTCTTCTCCTATAAACGATTGTTCGCAAACGATTGCCGGCGACACCGCTGTCGCAAGCCCGCGGTCTCACGCTCGCGGAGCATAGGCTCGTGGAGTCGCTGCAGTGTGCAGACCCGGTGCATTTACCGCACGGAACGCAGTTGAACAGGTACAAACAGGACCGGGCAGAAAACGTCCTTGGCTGTCTGACAATCCAACGGTCATTCTCGCACCTTCCAAATTGGGTGTCAAGCGCAAATTGCCGCCTCTGGCCAACGATGCGATGTGACATCTCTCGCGTCAGGGGGTATAATGGCTTTCAGCGTCACGGTCTTCTAGGAGGGGATAGTGCTCAAGACTCACAACTGCGGCGATCTGCGCCTGCACGATGCCGGCGTCGAAGTTAATCTGGCCGGCTGGGTGCACCGGCGTCGCGCCCACGGCGGTCTAATCTTCATCGACCTGCGTGACCGGACGGGCATCGTCCAGTTGGTGTTCAACCCGGAGATATCGCCGGCTGCCCATCAGGTGGCGGAGGAGGCCCGGCCGGAGTACGTGCTGGTGGTGAAGGGAGAGGTCGTCAAGCGTCCGCCCGAGACCGCCAATCCCAACCTGGCTACCGGCGAGGTGGAAGTCGCCGTGCGCGAGGCCCAGGTCCTCAACCCGGCCAAGACGCCTCCCTTCTACATCAACGAGGAGGTCGACATCGACGAGTTCCTGCGCCTGCGCTATCGCTACCTCGACCTGCGGCGGGAGCGCATGCGCGACAACATACTTCTGCGGTCTCGCACTGTCCAGTTCATTCGCGATTGGCTGCGTGCGCGTGGCTTTGTGGAGATCGAGACGCCCATTCTGGTCAAGGAGACGCCGGGCGGAGCGCGCGAGTTCCTGGTGCCCAGCCGCCTCTACCCCGGCCAGTACTACGCCCTGCCCCAGTCGCCACAGCAGTTCAAGCAACTGCTGATGGTGGCCGGCTTCGAGCGCTACTTCCAGATCGCCCGTTGCTTCCGCGACGAGGACCAGCGGGCCGACCGCCAGCCGGAGTTCACCCAGCTCGACCTGGAGATGTCCTTCGTGGACCAGGAGGACATACTTCAGTTGACGGAGGGCCTCTTCACCGGGCTGGCCGAATGCCTGACCGATAAGCGCATTCTGGCGAAGCCGTTCCCCCGGCTGACGTACGCCGAGGCGATGGCCAGGTACGGATGCGACAAGCCCGACTTGCGCTTCGGCCTGCCGCTGAGCGACCTTTCGGACATCGTTCTCGCCAGCAGCTTTGCGCCGCTGACTTCGGTGATCGAGCAGGGCGGGCAGGCCGTGGCCGTGCGGTATCCGGGCGGCGCATCGCTCACCCGTCGTGAGCTGGACGATCTGACCCGGTTCGCCACCGGCCTGGGAGCCAGGGGGATGCTCACCGTCGCGTTCACCCCCGGCGGCGTCCGCTCGCCGATCGCCCGCCACCTCGGCGAGGGACAGGTCCAGGCCATTCGCGAGCGCCTGGAGGCCGGCGACGGCGACCTGGTCCTGATGGTGGCCGATCAGCCGGCGAAGGTAGCCGAGGTGATGGCCGAGATGCGATTGGAGATCGGCCGGCGCCTGGACCTTATGGACAGGAACGTGCTGGCCTTCGCTTGGGTGCTGGAGATGCCGATGTTCGAGTGGAATGCCGACGAGGGCCACTATCAGGCCAAGCACCACCACTTCACCTCGCCGATGGACGAAGACCTGCCCCTGCTCGACACCGACCCGTCCAGGGTCCGGGCCAAGCAGTACGACATCGTCTGCAACGGCTACGAGGTGGGCGGCGGCAGCATCCGTATCCACAAGCGCGAGCTGCAGGAGAAGGTATTCAGGCTGCTGGGGATGACCGACGAGGACGCCGGCGCGATGTTCGGCCACCTGCTGGAAGCCTTCGAGTACGGGACGCCCCCGCACGGCGGCATCGCCCCCGGCATCGACCGGCTGGTGATGCTGCTGGCCGGTGCCGACAACATCCGGGAGGTGATGGCCTTCCCCAAGACCCAGAGCGCTCAAGACCCCATGACCGGGACGCCTGCGCCGGTGACGAAGGGCCGCCTTAAGGAACTGCACCTTCGGCCGGAGTAGGCCTCCGCATGGGGCGCTCCGGCATCCGGCGAGCGGGGCTCGACGGGCTGCGAGCCTGGAGCATGCTTAATATGTATCCTAGATGCAACCATCATTGCTTCGGGCCAACCGGCAGCCCTTGACTTCTAAACCAGTACTTCATATAATTCCTCTTACTCAACGGCGACTGCAAGTAGTGCGGGGTGGCACTCGGCTGACAGGTGCCTTTGGCGTAGGATAGAGGTTGCGGTTCATTCGTGTTCATAGCAACCGGTATTGCGAGCCGAACGCCCACACGCGAGCAGTGCTGGCGGTCCTCTCTTCTGTTTCTTTGCCCACATTCCCCTTGATGATGTGCCGGCACGTCTTGCGAGCGGTTGTTCAAAGGAGGATACGAGTCGATGTAGGTCCGTTCATGTAGAGGTTTGAGCCAACGGTCTAGCGCATCAGAGCAGATGCAAAGAGCGACGCGGCGCGACCAGCTACGATGGCTGTTTACAGTCTTTGTTTATCCCATGATTGTCTGATAGGTTTCTTAAGATGAAGGGGGAGAGACAGATGGCAAAGTCATTGTCTGGTAGACGCGTTACGCGTCGCGACTTCATCAAGGCCGCTGCCGTCGCCAGCGGCCTGGTTGCAGCATCGCCCCTGCTTGCGGCGTGTGCCGGTACGCCGCAGGCGCCCGCCGGGGCACCGGGTACAGCAGCGTCCCCTGCCGCGGGTGCTCCCGCTGGAGGGGCCAAGGAGCTCACGGTCTGGGCCACCAAGGAGTACATGGAGGAGCACAACCCTTATCTCCATAAGGCTCTCGACGAGATCGGCGCCAAGCTGAACGTCAAGATCACCCTGGAAGACCTACCGCAAAGCCAGGCTACCTCCGCCAGATGGGCGGCAGCCATAGAGTCCAAGAAGCTGCCCGACATCGCCAAGCTCGACCAGGGAGCAGTGGCCAACTACCAGGGGCTGGGCATACTGACCGACGTCTCGGATGTCTATGCCGAGCTTGGTAAAGAGGGGGAAGGCTGGCTTCCGTTCGGCGACACGATGGTCACCATCCAGGGCAAGCAGTGGTCCATTCCCACCGGGGCGTACCCCTGGCCCCTTCACTACCGCATCGATAAATACAAGGCCGCCGGGTATGATGTGCCGGTGAAAACCCTCGACGACCTCTTGGCTGCCGGCCAGAAAGTGAACGATCCCAAGAACAATTTCTACGCGTTCGGCTTCCAGATGAACCGCTCGGATGCTGAAGGCAATTTCATCGGGTTCCTGTGGTCTTTCGGCGGCGCGTGGCAGACCAAGGACGACAAAATCACCTGTAACACCAAAGAGAATGCTGCTGCCCTCAAGTGGGTTACCGATCTCCATAAGAACGGCCTTACTCCCCCGGATGCGGTGGAGTGGGATGACAGTGGCAATAACACCGCCTACCTGAGTGGACGGGTCGCCTCCGTCGTCAATACCGGCAGCATCGTGGCCAAGATGCGCGGCGACAAGATGACCGACCTGCTGGAGAACACCGACCTGGGACCCATCCCCAAAGGCCCGGCCGGCAAGGAGGTGGCGGTGGCCGGTGGCCTGGCCTACTGCATCTTCAATACCACGAAGGACGTCGACCTGGCCAAGAAAGTAGTATCGGCCCTGTTCTCGGGGAGCTACTACGAGAACTACTTGAAGACCGCCGCCGGACAGTTCTGGCCGCCCCGAAACAAGTACCTCAAGATGGACTTCTTCAAGCAGGACCGCTGGATGAAGGCCATCGGCGAGCGGGTTATGCCGCTCGTTCAGCCGCAGTACTGGCCGGGCACCAACCACCCCGCCATTGGCGAGCTGCTGCTCATCGAGAACAACCATATGGGCCAGGCCATCCAGCGGGTAGTCGTGGACAAATGGACGCCCGAACAGGCCTTAGACGAGATGCAGAAGAAGGCCGATGCTATGGTGGAGAAATATAAGAAGCGTGGCTGAGTGAGAGACCGCTTGCCTCTCGCTGATACGGTGTTTGATTAGGTGGGGCTCTTATCGCAGCCCCACCTAAAGTAACAACGGCACCGGCCGGGTCCTTCGCTTCGGGGATGCCACAGACGGGGCCTGAAGTGCCGGGCCATAGAGCGAGAAAAGAGGAGGAGAGATCGGTGAATCTCGACACTCAGACTCCTGTTACTGTTATGCCATCTCGCCTGTTTGGATGGCGTGCTTACCGCCTGCCTCGTGATGCCGGGCTGGGATATCTGCTGGTCCTTCCCATTGTCGTCCTGCTCCTCGGGTTGGTCGGGTATCCATTCGTCCTGGCAATCTGGCAGAGCCTTCACTGGAAGCTAATCGGCGTCCAGGAAGCGCCGTTTATTGGGCTGGGCAACTACATCGATAGCGTCAAGGACCCCATCTTCCGGCACTCCGTGTTCATCACCGTGCTCTACACCCTTGTCGCGCAAGCGGGGAAGGTGAGCCTGGGCTTAATGGTTGCCTTGATTCTGAACCAGCGCCTGCCGATACGCTCTTTCCTGCGGGGCGTCGTTATCCTCCCCTGGGCACTGCCCACCGTCGCCAGCGCCCTCACCTTTATGTGGATGCTGAGCGGCGGGTACGGCGTCTTCAACTACGTTCTTCGCCAGTTGCACCTGATAACCACTAACATCAACTGGCTGAGCAGCCCGGACCTGGCCCTCTGGGCCGTGACCGGCGTGAACATCTGGAGGGGCTTCCCCTTCTTCGCTATCTGCCTCCTGGCCGGGCTACAGAGCATCTCCCAGGAGCTGCACGAGGCGGCCAGCGTCGACGGGGCCTCAGCCATAGACCGATTCTGGCACATCACGATCCCCGGCATTATCCCGGTGCTGACCGTGACCTCGCTGTTATCGGCGATCTGGACTATCAACGACTTCACCCTCATCTGGGTGATGACGCAGGGTGGGCCATCTACGGCGACGACCGTCTTACCGGTATTGACCTACCGGGCAGCCTTCCTCTCGTTGGAGCTTGGCAAGGGCGTGGCCGTATCGGTGGCGCTGGTGCCGCTGGTGGTGGTGCTCATCTTCCTGTTGGTGCGGACCTTGTCTAGAGCGGAGGAACGATGATGGCTGTGAAAGCGCGTATAGATTCCAGTCCCCGCCTGCTCATCGGCTATCGCCGGCAACAGCAATTGCAGCGACTCCTGGCCTTGGCCATACTGCTGGTGGTCCTGGTACTCGTCCTCTTCCCGGTGTACTGGATGGTCATCACGTCCTTCAAGCCGGACAAGGAGATGTATGTCAACGTTCCCTCCTTCTGGCCCAAGGAACCGACGCTGAGTGGCTACTCCAAGCTGTTCGAGCAGACGCCTTTTGGGAACCAGCTTGGCAGCAGCTTCCTCGTGGCCGGCTTGACCACCCTGATCAGCCTGCTCATCTCCTCGTTCGGCGCCTACAGCTTGACGCGATTGCGATTCCCCGGCCGCGATTTTCTTTCAGGAGCGGTCTTCTTCGTGTACCTGGTGCCCGCTACGCTCCTTCTCATTCCGATGTACCTCATCGTGGCCAACTTGGGCCTGATGGACACCTACGCTTCGCTCATTCTTGCCCACCTGACTTTCACGGTGCCGTTCGCTACCTGGATGCTGAAGGGGTACTTCCAGACCATCCCGGTGGACCTGGAGGAGGCGGCCCTGGTGGACGGAGCATCGCGCGTCGAGGCCCTGATGCGCATTGTGATGCCGCTGGCCCTGCCTGGGGTGGTGGCCTCTGCCATTTTCACATTCACGTTGTCCTGGAACGATTTCCTGTTCGCCCTGGTGTTCATCCGTACGGCGGCGATCACCACGGCCCCGGTGGGGCTGGCGGGCCTGATCGCAGCCGACGTGTTCGTATGGAATCAGCTCACCGCCGGGTCCCTGATCATGTCGGTGCCCATCGTATTGCTGTATATCCTCGCTCAACGCTATGTGGTCACCGGCCTGACGGCAGGCGCCGTGAAGGGGTGACGCCGCCAAGTGCAGGTCCGGCTTCGGTGGATGCTACAGCGGATCGAGGTGCTATAATACATGGCAATCCGTGATGTGCCGGCGAGCGTGCCCGGAAGAGTGGGCGTCGCATCAAGGGCCGGCAGCACGGAGCTTTCGGTCTGTTGTTGCCGGACCAGGAAAGGGGGAAGATGAAGAGGGACCCTCAGGAGCCGTTCTGGCGAATCGGCGTTGACGAAGCGAAGGAGATGATCGACAAGGCCTGCGTGCAGGTGGTGGACGTGCGCGAGCAGCACGAATACGCCGCGGGGCATATCGCCGGCTCCCGGCTGGTGCCCCTCGGCACAGTGCTTGCCCGCGCGGCCGAGCTCAGCCTTGACCAGCCCATGATTATGGTCTGTGCTGCGGGCATCCGCAGCGCCGCCGCCTCCGAGATGGTGTGCGCTCTCGGCTGGGAGGAAGTGTACAATATGGAGGGCGGTATGGAGGAGTGGACGAAGCGCGGCTATCCCGTCGAGAAGTAAGATAAGGCCCAAGCATAGAGAATGAGTAGCGACGCTGCCAGCCGGGCTCCGCTGGCCACCGGGCCGGCTCCCGCGTTTCCCTCCACCCGCTACCAGGGCAGCAAGGCGAAGCTGGCCGACTGGATCTGGCAGCAGATCGCCGGCCTCAATTTCACTACCTGCCTGGACGCGTTCGGCGGCACCGGCGCGGTGGCCCATCGTCTGAAGCGGGAAGGCAAGCGGGTGACCTACAATGACCTGCTCCGTTTCAACTACTACGCCGGTCTGGCCCTCGTCGAGAACAGTGCCACGCGCTTGTCCCCCGACGAAGTCGACTGGCTCCTCCAGCGGCACCCGGGGATAGCCTACCCACGCTTCGTCCAGGATACCTTTCCCGGCATCTACTTTACCGATGAGGAGAACGCCTGGGTCGATCAGACCACCCCCAATATCCGCCACCTCGCCGACCCATACAAGCATGCCCTGGCCTTCTTCGCTCTATGCCAGGCGTGCATCATCAAGCGGCCGTACAACCTGTTCCACAGGAAGAACTTGTACATCCGCACCGCCGAAGTCGAGCGGTCATTCGGGAACAAGGCGAGCTGGGAGCGGCCCTTCGAGGCGTGGTTCCGCACCTTCGTGCAGGAGGCCAATCGGGCCGTCTTCGACAACGGGGAGAGCAATCGCGCCTTGTGTTGCGATGCTGCTGCCGTCCCTGGCGACTACGATCTGGTGTACGTCGATCCGCCCTACATCTCACGGCGGGGGACGGCCGTCGATTACCTGGCGTTCTATCACTTCCTAGAAGGCCTCACGATGTACGACGAGTGGGCGAGTCGCATCGATCATCGGTCGAAGCACCGACGCCTGCTGCCGCAGCCAAACGAGTGGGCCGGCAAGCGCCAGATTTACGCCGCCTTCGGTCGCTTGTTTGAGCGATACCGGAAAAGCATCATCGTGGTGTCCTATCGAAGCGATGGCATTCCCGCCGAAGCGGAGCTCGTGTCCCTGCTATGCCAGTTCAGGGGCAAAGTGCGGGTGGAGCGCCTCGGGCAGTACAAGTATGCGCTGTCCACCAACGGGGATTCCGAGGAGATTCTCCTGATCGGCACGTAGCGCCCGTCGCCGTTTCCGGCCAACTGCCATCCGCGAGTGCTCAGGCCCGGAATAAGTGCCAGAGAAAAGGCACCTTGATGCCGATGGCCTGCTGGGTGCACAGCTCGTGGCAGCAGAAGCAACTGATGCACTTCTTCTGCTCGATGCTGGCCTTGTTATTCACCATAGCCATCGCCTGCGCCGGGCAGCTCCGGATGCACGTCTGACAGCCGTTGCATTTACTGGAGATGACGATTGGCGAGGGAGACCCGCCGAGGTATTGCCCAGCGATGCGCCGTCCTCCTTCTGGGACCCACGAGTGGGCAAACAAGCGGTAGGTCATCGGGTAGGCGAAGGGGCGGACGCGGCCTCTGGCCGCATCCAACGGTGTACCTACCACCTCGATCTCCTCGAGCGAACCCACGCCCAGCCCTCGCTTGTGTGCGGCGATGCCGGTGAAGACCCACTTGGGGTCTATGCCGCAAACGGCGCACATCACGGTGTCCAGTGCCACGCTGTCGGCGCTCGACGCCACCAGCCCCACGTGGCGAACGCGCCCGGCCGTCGGCCCGTTGCCGTCCATGCCGTCGACGGCGTCCATGATCGTCAGATGGGGCGTCGCGGCGGCATAGATGTCGACCAGCGCCTGGCTGAATTGCTCAGGAGCGGGAAAGCGGCGGTGCAGCTCGGCCTTGCGTGCCCCCGGCAGTGTGCCCAGGTGATTCTTGACGGCGCCGGTCAAGAGCGTCACGCTGTGGGTCTTCATCTTGGGCAGCGTGATGAGCACGTCGGTATCCAGGACGGGCTTGGCGATATGTATGCTCTGCATGACCGCGCCGTCCGACGAGACGTCCTGTCCATCCATCTCGTCGTAGTCGAGGACCTCCACGCCTTCCTCCGCCGCCGCGGCGGCGATCCCCGATACCTGCAGGACGCGGCGGGTACGATGATAGGCCGAGCCGCCCGCGCTGCCCCCGACCGACGGTATGCCGCCGGCCTCGCCGACCAGCCGGCACGCTGCTCTCACGATGCTGGGATGGGTGCACACCGCGTCCTCTGCGGGGCGCGGCGAGATAAGGTTGACCTGGAGCAAGACCCGCTGGCCGGGCCGGACGAATGCCTCCATTCCCCCGATCTCTTCCAGGGAACATTTGACTGCGGCATAGACGCGGTCCAGGTCGTAGTCCGCGCAATCGGCCAGCGCCACCTTTGCTCTCATACTCTCTCCCTCATATCGTGTTCACCATCGGCTTGTGCCTGCCACCTTAGCACATCTGCCTCTCACCTCTGTTGAGACTGCTCGTGCGCAGGCGAATCCTCACCCAGATCGCGGCTTCCCTGACCAATGCCCTCACCAATTGCCAGCCGCCCTCGAGCCCTCGACGGCTCAATCATCCGATATCCTGCTATGTTCCCGTCTGCGGGGCACCCGTTGATCACCCTGTCCTTGTCGAGGCAGACACGCGTACTAGATGGGATGGCCCTTTATACCACCGGGACCGGCACGACCTCGGGGACGGGCACGACCTTCACCTGCTGTAGGTACTGCCGGGCCATCAGTGCGGCCGTGGCGCCCTCGCCCGCGGCGCTCACCAGTTGCTTGGTGCTGCCTGAGCGGACGTCGCCCGCCGCGAACACGCCGGGAAGATTGGTCTGCATGATCTGACTGGTGACGATGAAGCCAGCCTCGTCGAGCTCGATCGTCCCCTTCAGCCAGTCGGTATTGGGCTGCAGGCCGATGAACACAAACGCGCCATCCGGGTGTATCTCTCGCCGGTGCCCCGTCTTAACGTTGTGCAGTACTACAGTGTTGAGACGCCCATCGCCCCGGAACTCGTCGATATCGTTGTCGTAGATCACTTCGATCTTGGGCAGACGGAAGGCAGCTTCCTGGACGATCTTGCTAGCGCTGAGGTCGGAGCCGTGGGTGACCAAGAGCACTCTGCTGGCGAACTTGGTGAGGAATATCGCTGCCTGCACCGCGGTGTTGCCCCCGCCCACGACCAGGACTTCCTTCCCCCGGTAGAACGGCCCGTCGCAGGTAGCGCAGAAATGGATCCCGGAGCCGAGGAACTGCTCTTCGCCGGGTACCCCCAGATGGCGGTACAGCGATCCTACGGCGATAAGCACTGCCCAGCACCGTACCTCGGTGCCGCTCGCCAGCTTGACCCAGCGCTCGTTCCCGTCGGCACCGATCGCCACCGCTTCGGTGGCCGAAACCAGCTCGGCGCCATAGCGCCGGCATTGCTCCACGAGCCTCTCGACGAAGTCGGCGCCCCCGATTCCCTCCGGGAACCCGGGGAAGTTGTCGATGCGCTCCGTGCTCCCCGGCTGGCCGCCAAAGCTGCTCTTCTCGACGAGCAGCGTCTCGATGCCCTCACGGGCCGTGTAGATAGCGGCAGTCAGCCCTGCGGGGCCGCCGCCTATGATTACCAGGTCGTAGAACAGACACTCGGGGCGTGTCTTAAGCTCCAGCTTTTCGGCAAGCTCCGTATTCGATGGATCAATGAGCACCGATCCGTCCGGCAAGAAGATGGTGGGGATGGTCCGCCTGCCGTGGGTCGCCTCCTCGACGACGTGCAGGGCCTCCGGGTCTGCCTCGACGTCGATGAACTCGTATGGCACCCGACGCTCGCCGAAGAACTTCCTGGCCCGCTTGCAGCCGATGCACCAGGTAGTGCCGTACATCCGAACATGGCCATCACTCATATCGTCAACCCTCCCCCTAACTGCCTCACAAGCGATTATCGCTGGCCTGCCAGGGGAGCGAAGCCAGCATAGTCGTGGCAGGTCGGTCTCCCACTGGTCCCAGAGTGTGGCTGCATCGCCACCGAGGCGAGTGGCGACGGACAGTCGGTTTCTGCACTGCACTGCCCTGGGCTGGCTATCAGCCCACTCAATTCCATCCTACGGTACGCTCTCGCTTTCGTCAACGCGGTTGCCGGGCCGTAGGGCCTTTCAAAGTCGCCAGCCAGGAACAAGACGGTGCTTGGGTTGCCTTGTCAACGGCAGTTTACCTCACCCTCGGCCTTCGGCCGCCCCATCTCCGCGCTCGGAGAGGTCTCCGAAGGCGACTCGCCTCCCGCCAAGATGCCTGCGGCACTCTCGCCGTGGCGAGGGGTCGCCTTCTTTGACTGCTGGTGAGGATGGCGGGTCTGGCGACTGGCGAGGGGCAAAGCCGAAGGCCGGGGGTGAGGTAAACCCCACGAGCAGCCGGGTCAGCGGACTTTGAAAAGGCCCTGTGCCGGGCCGTGTTTGTTCTTGACAACGGCTCGCGCGGCTACTATAGTCTAGGCGGCAAAAAAGACGCCATCAGCCCGTTGCGAAAGCAGATTACCCGGCGTATAGCTGGCCCGGCGGGCTTCCCGGTGGCCGGGAGTCGGGCCAGCCAGGGCACCCAATAGCATTTCACCGCGGCGCGGACCGCTGGGTCGCCAATAAGCGAATTGCATAGGCCTTGACTACACGGCGCATAAGTCCGATACTAGTTTGGCGCGCTGCTAATTGCTCGCTGGCTCTACTAGGCCGATAAGTAGAGCTCACAGAGGCACAAAGACTACATAGACACCTGGATTGCCGTGCGCCAACGACTCCTGTGACGCTCCCGAAGGGCCATTCAGGTGAGGACTATAATGGGAAGTGAAGCGCCTCAGATCGGCCAGCACAATCTACCCACTACGCCGCACGACAACAGACTGCCTGGAGCACCAGGGGGCAGAGTTGGTCAGTTCTTCTTCGACAGTATTCAGGGAACGCTGTTCCTCCTGCTGCTCGTTCTGCTAGGGCCGGTCCTGCTCGTTCAGGGGCTTATCTACTACAGCTCCTTCAATACAAGGCTCGCTACAGAGCACAGGGAGAACGTCGAGCTAGCCCGGGCGGTGGCCGCAACCTTCGATGCGTATATTCGAGATGTCTTGCATCAGCAGTTGGCTATCGGCCTGGCGTTTACTTCGCCGCACCCGCCTTCGCCCGCAGAGATGAACCGGCTCCTCGCCGAAAGCGCACGCGGGTATCCCTCGATCCTCAGCTATAGCTGGGCAGACTCTGATGGCCGCGTCATCGCGTCTACCGGCTCCATTGTCACCGGCACCAAGATCACCGACCGCCCCTATCTCAAGGGAATCCTCGATGGACAGGACTGGGTCGTGAGCGATCTATCGCTGTCGAGGTCGGCCGGCGAGCCAAGGTTCCATATCGCCACCGGTATGCGTGATGAAAAAGGCTTGCTGCAGGGCGTGTTACTTGCTGAAGTGGAGCCAACCCATCTAGCCGAGGTGCTTGGCCTGGCGAGGGCCGGGCAGGGCTCCCTTTCCATCATCGATCGGCAAGGCCAGCTTGTGTACCGCTACCCCGAGGTCGACCTGCCATGGGAAAAACGCAATGTGCTTGAAGCTGAGCCGCGGATCGCTCAGGCCCTGGCCGGCCAGGAGTACAGCGGGGCCCTCGTCTTGATGCCTGACGAGCGAAAGCAGATTGCCGGGCAAGTGCCCATCCGCTCCATCGGCTGGGTGGCGATAGCCAGCCGGCCGGAGCAGGAGGCTGTCGGTCCGGTACTGCAAGACCTGTGGAGAGACGTCGGCCTGATCATTCTCACCGCGGTCCTGGGCGGAATCGCCGCGATGATCATAAGCCGAAATCTCACCGTCCCGATGAGGCGTCTTCGACGGCATGCTCTGGCTATCGGGCAGGGCGAGCTCGCCGGCAAAGTGGATGTTACCGGGCCAACCGAGCTGGAGGAACTGGCCGATGCTTTCAACCGGATGGCCTCGGAAATTCAGGCCAGCGAGGACCAGCGTGAGGGATACATCACCGAGCTCCAGCGTGCGGAGAGGGCCCTGCGCGAGGGCGAAGAGCAACTGACCAGCATGTTCGAGACGATGACCGACGGCGTGGTCACCTTCAGCCGCGATGGGCAGATAACGCTGGTGAACGCTGCCGCCGAAAGGATTCTTGGCCTTCCGCGTGCTGAGATCGTCAAAAGGACCCACAGCAACGTCACCTGGAAAAACACCACCGTGGAAGGCAAGCCGCTGGTAGAGAGTGACCATCCCTTCGTCCGGGTCTTAAGAACGGGCAAGCCGATTTACGGCTTCGAGCAGGCCTTCGAGCATCCCGACGGGACCCGGCTGATCATAGCCATTAGCGCCGCGCCGCTCCGCGACGCCGACGGTACCATCGCCGGCGTGGTGTCGCTGCTGACGGACATCACCGAGCGCAAGCGTGCCGAGGAAGCGCTGCGGCAGTCGGAGCAAAAGTTCCGGAGTATCGTCGAGCGGTCAGAGGATGGGATCGTCCTGGTGGATGAGCAGGGCCTGATCGTGGAATGGAACGAGGGCCAGGAGCAGCTCTCCGGGTTAAGAAAGGCCGAGGTACTGGGCCGGCCGCTCTGGGATGTGCAATTCCAGGTAGCTTCCGGCGACAAGAAACGACCGGAATTGTACGAGCGAATCAAAGGCGAGATCTTGGAAGCGTTGAGGACCGGACGAGGACCGTGGCTGGGCCAGCTCGTGGAGCGAGAGCTTGAGCGTTCGGATGGCGAGCGGCGCGTGCTGCAGTCGATGACCTTTCCGGTCAGGACCGAGCAAGGATTTATGCTCGGCGGCATCTCTCGCGATGTCACCGAGCGCAAACGGGCAGAGGATGCGCAGCGCTTCCTGGCGGAAGCGAGCAAGCAACTCTCCAGCTCGCTGGATGACGAGACCATACTCGCCAGTGTGGCCCATCTCGCCGTGCCCACCATCGCCGACTGGTGCGCCGTCGACATCGTCCCGGAGAACGGCCCGCCGCGCCTGGTTGCCTCGGTCATTCATGATAGCTCGGTGGAGGAACTGGCGCGCGAGACCTATTGTCGGTACTGCCTGGACGAGAGCGGAGAAAGCTCGTATGCGAAAGCGCTGCGCACCGGCCAGCCGGTCCTCGTCACGGAGGTCTCCGATTCAGCCTTGGAGGCCGCAATCGAGGATGCAGACCACCTTCGGGCAGTCCGTGAAATGGGGCACATCTCGTACATCGTCGTGCCCATTACCGTCCGGGGAGATACGGTTGGAATCATCTCCATCGCGTCGATGTCTTCCGGGCGCCGATACGGGGCACCTGATCTGGCCATAATGGAGGACGTGGCCCGCCGCTGTGGGACCGCGATCGACAATGCCCGGCTTTACCGGCAAGCCCAGGAGGCGATTCGAGCCCGTGACGAATTCCTCTCCGTGGCGGCCCACGAGCTCAAGACGCCGGTGACCAGCCTGCGGGGCTTCGCCCAGCTTATGATACATCAGATGGGCAACTGCGGCGTAGTCGACCCGCATCGGATGCGGCGGGCGCTGGACACCATCGACAAGCAGTCGGACAAGCTGACTCGTCTGACATACCACCTGCTCGATGTCTCGCGTATCGAGGCGGGGAAGCTGTCTCTTGACCGGCAGGATACCGATCTGGTGGCCCTGGTCAAGGGGGTGGCAGCCGCAGCGCAGGCAACCACCAATGTGCACGACATCGGTGTGCGTGCTCCGTCCTCCCTGCCGGCATTTGTGGACCCGTTGCGCATCGAGCAAGTGGTAACCAATCTGATAGACAATGCTATCCGGTACAGTCCGAATGGCGGGCCGATCGATGTCGAATTGGCGGCGTCAAGCCTTGAAACCCTGCGCATGTCGGTGACCGACCACGGCATTGGCATTCCCCCAGAGCATCGGAAAAGCATCTTTGACCGCTTCTACCAGGCGCACGCGGCCCATCGCCTGGGAGGCATGGGCTTGGGGCTGTTCATCAGCCGTCAGATCGTGAATCTCCACGGCGGCAGCATTGAGGCTGAGTTTCCTATCGAAGGCGGGACGCGCTTCGTCGTCAATCTGCCGGTGGGATATGAATCTGCCGGCTGCTCGGCCGATGACGCGCTCGACGACACTGCCGGCGCTGAGGGGGGAGGCCACACAATGGCCCAAGGAGAGGGCCACGCGAGGGGAGACGAAAGGGGAGACTAGTGAATTCACCAATGCATGTACTGGTTGTTGATGACGATGAGAGCATCCGAGAGTTCGTCGAGTTGGCCTTGGCCGACGAGGGCTACGAGGTCATGACTGCCGTGCACGGCAAAGCCGCACTCGATATTATCGAGGAGTGGCAGCCCGACCTGATTCTGCTCGACCTTCGCACGCCTGTTATGGATGGATGGGAATTCTCGCGCGTGTACAAACGGCTGCCGGGGCCACATGCGCCCATCATCGTCATCACGGCCACGAGCAATCCTGCCTTTTGCGCCGCAGAGATCGACCCCTACGCCGTCCTGGCCAAGCCCTTCGACCTGGACGAGCTGCTCAGGCTGGTCAACCAGTGCATTTGCCGGGTTTGATGGTCTTCGGTTGTGCCCGCGCGGTGCGAGCCTGGTCGCCGGGAGCTGGTGCTCCGGCCAGCGAGCTCCGCCATCCAGCTACAGTAGCGCGTTAAGCCATCCAGCCCTTGGCTCAATAGCCCGACATCGGTGGTCAGCTTGCTTCGCTGGCGGGGCAGGCGCCCTTTGTTTGAGAACAGGGCCTTTCAAAGTCGCCAGCCGGGAATCAGACAGCGCTTGGGTTGCCTTGCCAACGGCAGTTTACCTCACCCCCTGGCCCCCTCTCCGCGCGCGGAGAGGGGGTGGCCGAAGGCCGGAGGTGAGGTAAACCCCACGAGCAGCCGGATCAGCGGACTTTGAAAAGGCCCTAGTTTGAGAAAAGATAGAGCCGCGGCAGAAAACCTGGCCTGCCCCAACTAAAGGTCCATCCACCCAGCGTGCGTGCCTGCTCCGCGTGAGGAATCCCCAGGCATTGCGGGGATTGCCTATGAGGAATGGCGGAAGAGTACCGCAACGTGCCGGGAATAAATAGCATATGAAACGCGTCAGAATTCAGGCAGACGAAACGTGGAATAATACTCGTTACAGCCATTTTGAGCCGGGGTACAATGGACAAAGAGAAGCCGGTTCGATTGACTATCCTCGCGTTGGTCAGCGAGGCCAGCGTAGCGAAGACCTTAGTCAAGCCTAGGGCGCGTCTCACTCCTCCAATGCCCTGTCGACTTCAGATGCACCTGACAGCAACAGACTTGGTATTAGTCTTGTGTTCGGAGCATCTTGCCGGCGTGCAGCCGGGTCTGGGGATTGATAGGGTTATCTAAGCTCGTTGTGCCCCCCATTTTTCGTCGACGGGATAGGTGCCGCCAAAAAACCGGGCGTCGCTCGCCATTCCCCGATTGGCGGGCAGGCTGGTGCAAGCCGGCGGTGCTTGCGAAAGCAAGAAAGCGTAGGCCACGCCGACAGCAGTATTGGTAGTCGGTCGATGTCCGTGGGGTGACCTATGACACAAGCAGTGCCAACTTGAGCCTCCATTGGCAGGGCAAGTTGGCACTTTGTGTTTTGCTCGGGGAGGAAGAGCCCGAGTAAGTCCGTCAAGGCCAAAAAATGGTCCCGGATGGTGGCGAGACCATACGGGACTATGGTACCAGGTGCGTGCACACCGGTTCCAGTTCCTATGCTAACACCAAGCCCGGTCCAGCGCAACCTGAGCCGGGCTTTACTTAGCTAGTGCCGCTCGCTGGTGCCACCGAAGGGAGGTGGTGCGTTTGATTGTCCTGACCGCGTAGAAAGGTCCTGACAGGGATGACCTGCCAGGACCCCGGACAAGGAGGCACAGTAGCCTGCCCAAGCCCGATGGCTATTATGCCACATCCGTGCTGTCGGGGCAATGGCCCCCACAGTCTAAGGAAGGTCTGACTCTGGCCCAGGAAAGACTACAAACTTACTTAAAGGAGAGTCTCAAGTGAAAAAGCGGTTATTGATACCGTTCGCGCTGCTGGCGGTGCTGGCTATGTTGCTGACATCGCTACCGGCAGCAGCCGACCCCCCTGTGCCCACCCAGAAGGTAACCACTACGGCGCAGATAACCGGAGACGGGGCGAAGCCCGGCATTAAGGCGAAATGGGAGCTGCCTTCGCATGACATGAGCCTGCCAGGCGTCGGTATCCCGCCGGTCTTCGTTCCCCCAGCCTATCCCAACCCCGCCGATGTCTGCGTCTGGGCTGTGGTCACCGATACGATGGGTATCGCCAACATCTCCGGCGTGTTCTTCGACGTTTGGGAGCCGGCCACGCCTGGTGAGGATCCTCCGACCAAGTTCAAGATCCAGGTACACATGGTCAATGTGACCGACACGGTGGCAATCGAGGCCGCCAAGACGGCCGCGGTGAACAGCGGGCAGATGACGTCCGCCCAGAAGACCGAGATCGACGAGGAGATCTTGAAGTTCGAGGCGCTGGCGTACAAAGGGTGCTTCGACTATGACGTCCACCAGCTCTCCGGCAAGTACAAGATAGTCGCCACCGTAACCAACAACCAGGGCGCGACCGGCTCGAAGACAAACTACATCATGATCGATAGCATCGTGTCGCTGGCCATCGACTTCACTGTGGTAGACTACGGCTCTATCCTGCCCGGCGTGGACAAGTGGAAGTCAGGCGACGGCGATTTCACCACCGTCGACAAGCCGACGGTATGGAACAGGGGCAACAACCCGGGGGCGCTGAACATCGTCAGCAGCCCGATGACAGGCATCACGTACACTAAGGTGATCACTGTATTTGACGTGATGCTGTCGAGTCTCAGCCCCACTCCGAAGACCTACTACGCCAGCCAGGTAGTTACGCCGGATGGCAAGCTCCAACCGTGCAATCCGACCCAGATCGACTTCTCGATTCATGCGCCCTCCAACGCACCCCAGGATGCGTACACGGGCACGATGACCATTACGATTGTAGAGGATCCATAGTCACCGACCGGGGCAGGATAGAGCATTTAGGCAATGAGTTGCCAGTAGGTGAGAAGGCTATGCGCGCTGGATGGCGCGCATAGCCTCCGGCTTCAAGATACTTTGACAGGGAGGATGTCGCGACATGGGTGTGTGGAAACTGACGGCGATAACTGCAATGGTGATTTTCCTGCTTCTCGGAAACGGCCTTCTCCTTGTGGCGCCGGCATCGGCCGCGGGCGTCGGGGTGGCCCCGGCCAGCATCGAGCTCTACCAAGCGCTGAGGGGCGCCGAGTACGACAAAGTTGTGATGGTACTGAACCCGGAGCCGCAGGAGACCAGTTACACGTTGAGCACCTCTGGGGAAGGGGGCGCCTGGATCCGTTTCTACGAGAAGCCCGATTCCCCTACCCCTATCCAGCGCGTGACCGTCCCTCCCAGCGGAAATAAACAGCTCGTGGCCCGCTTCAACATTCCCCAACAAGCGGCAAATGGCACCTACGAGGCCAGGATCCTCGTGACGACCGCCCCGGTTGAGCTCCCCAAAGCGACGGGCAAAACGGAAGATCAACAGGGACAGACGGTCGCCATCCAGGCACAGGCCAGAGTGAGAGTCGAGGTTACGGGGAACCAGATTCTGAGGGCCACCGCCGAGGGAATCACCGCACCCGACACAGAGGTGAACTATCCGGTCCGGCTGACCGCTGGTGTCAGCAACAAGGGCAACGTAGCGGTGAAGCCGAGGCTCACAGCCGAAATATATGAGGGCACCTTGCCTGCCGGGAAATACGAGCACAATAGCACGACAGTCAAGCCGGACTCGTTGGAGCTGATTCACATCGACGCGGATACCGTGGGCTGGCGCGCCGGCGATTACGTGGCCAAGGTGAAGGTATCGATAGCCGGCTCGTCCAACGGGCCAGAGGAGGTCATCGCCCAGGAGGACGTCAATTTCAAGCTGCTACCCATAGGCACGCTGACCAGGGCTGGCGAGCTTAGAGAGCTGACCAGCGAGGGAATGCCGGTGGTGGGCAACGTCTTGAAAATCGCGGCCACCTTCGCGAACACCGGGCAGATCGAGACGCCGGCCACCCTGGTCGGCGAGATCCGGCGGGATGGCGTCCTCGTCGGCATCCTGGAGAGCCGCGGGCTATCGGTCCTCAAGAACCAGTTGGGCCAGCTCGTGTCCTACTTCAAGCTGGAGGAGCCCGGGAATTATTCCATAAGTGCGCAGGTGGACTACGGCGGCAAGCTGACCAGCGCGAGGGAACTCTCCTTCAAGGCGGTGCCGGTCGAGGAGGCCCTGCAACCGACCCAGGCAAAAGAAGTATCGAGCAGCAACACGTGGATTATGCTGGCTTCGGTGGAAGGGATCGCCGTGCTGGCCCTCATCATCGGCGTCTTCTTAATGCTGGGGCGGCGGGCAAAGAGCGGCCGCGTGGCCTGATGCGGAGTACGATGCGTATCGTCAGCTCGCCTAGCCGAGAACAAGGGAGGGCCTTTCGGCCAAAGAAGAGAGTTGTGGAGATCGGATGAATAGGAAAAGCGTGAATTGGCTGCTTGGCTTGGCCACCGTGCTGGCATTCGTGACGGCAGCCGCCCTCCCCGCGCTGATGGCTCTCACCGATTTCCCCGCCGTTGCCGCGGCGGACGCCGTCGCGAGGAGCCCGACGCCAGCGGTGCCACGCCTAGCGGCGGACAGGCAGCAGGCGGCGGCCACGGCCCCAGCTACGACCGCGCCGAGCGCGACTTCTCCTCCCGCAGCCACGAAGACCGCGGCGCGCGCCGCCACCGCCACGTCCAAGCCCGCGAGCAGCCCCACAAGCATCCCCACCGGCAGCGTCGTATCTGCCTCTACGCCGAGCGCTACCGGTACTGTCAAGGCCGCCACAACTCCCACGGCCACCGTGATGACGACTCCGGCAGCCACCGTGACAACGACTCCCACCGTCACACCCACACCCTGCTCCAGCAGCACGCCCAGCCCTACGGCGACCGTCCCCAAAGGGACCGCCGCCACGCCCACCCCCTGCGTTACCGGGACGCCCACGAAGGTCGGGGCGGGAGCGACTCCGACGCCGAGCGCGACGGCCAGTGCAAGCCTCACGCCCACGGCTACGCTCCCTTCTGACTCTACAGCGACGCCCCAGGCTTCCCCGGAGAGCACAACTACCGCGACGGTGGAGATCAGCGTGACGGCTACCCTACCGCCCGACCCGGCAGGCTCGCCGACGAGCACACCCGTGTCCGGGCTTGTCGGCCTGGCTACGGCCACGCCGACCCCGGTCCCTTCGAGCACGGCGACCGCCACGGTTGTGGCAACTCCCACCTCGACGGCCACCCAGGTGCCTTCCGCTACGCCGACCCTCCCGCCTGCGCCCACCTCCACGAGCACTGCCACCGCGACGCCGACGTCGACGCTAACGCCGCCGGGCACGCCCTCGTCGACGCCGACGCCTGGTCCAACCGATACGTCAACCCCGACGCCCCTGCCTACGGACACACCAACGGCGGTCCCAAGCGATACGCCGACGCCGCTGCCAACTGACACGCCGACGCCCACGTCGACGCCCAACCCGACGTCGACGCCAACGCCCAGCCCTACCGATACGGCGACGAGCTCGCCCACGCCCAGCGCCACGGGCACATTCTCGCCCACTCCCAGCACGACGGCCACGGCCTCGCCCACATCCACGCCGACTTCGACCCAAACAGCGACTGCCACCTCGACGTCCAGCCCGACGGGCACCGTCACGCCGGATGTGACCCCAACGGTTACGCTCACTCCTGGACCGCCGAAGATCGGATCAGCCTGGGTAACGCCGGACGACGATCCCGTTACCTCCGGCATTCAGATAACGCCGCGTATGGGCGCCACCCGAGAGGCGAACGCCTGGGTAGTTTTGGATATGTCTGGAAGGAGCGCGGCCATCACGGATACGATGCCTGCCCTTTCGGGGCGCGTCGCGTATGGGACCGGGACCAAGATCGCCACGCTTTCCTTCAGGCCGGTGGCCGACACCAGCGTGATTGATAGCGCATTGAATAGTGCTGTGGGCTCCGGGCTGCTGACGGCAGCGCAGGCCAGCGCGATCAATGATTCGCTCAAGATGCGCACGTCCGTAATGTATGGGGCGACATTTGGGCTGGAAAGCTACGCCCCGCCGGATAACTACAGCGTCGACGTCGTGCTTACCGATGCGAGCGGTGTCGAAGTATCCAGAACATCTACCGGCTTCGTCTACCTGGGCCTGATCGCGTTCGATCTCGATTTCAATACCGTGGATTTCGGCAAGGTGCTGCCAGCAGCGTCCTCAAACATCGTTGGGGACAATCTATTCGTGCTCAACGACGGCCGGCCCACCATCAGGAATCTCGGGAACGTGCCATTCCGGCCGGGCCTGACTTTCAACGCGATGGTAGACGTATCGGGCGTGCAAAGGGTAACAGACTTCCGTTCTCAATTCTTCGGCGAGGGACTGGGCTTCAAGGCGGGCCAGCTCCAATGCTTCACCAAGTACCTGGTGCCAGGCCAGACGGCCGCCATGAGCTTCTTCATCCAGCCGCCTCTGAATATGCCAGTGAGCACGTACTCGGGGAGCCTGTACGTCTCCACCTGCAGCCCTTGAGCAGGGTCCTCTGCCCTGAGGACTGAATAGACGGGTGACGGCCCGGGATGGAGCCACCTGCGTGGCAGCACCCGGGCCGCCTGTGAATCAGGCCGGCCGTATGTCCAGGCGCACCGGCAGCGGCGCTATTCCGTCATCGGGCTTTAGGGCATTGCAGGGGCAGGCGGCGGTGCGGTCGGAGGCGCCGGTGGCGCTTGCGGCGCCGGCAGCGGCCCGGTCGGGCCGAAGGGTGCGGTGGCTGATTCCACGTGCACGTGCATCGAGCGCCGGTTGGTGCCCGGCTCCTGTAGCACGTAGAGGAACCCCTGCCAGCCTCCGTCGCCGGGCACTGTCCAGGTGCTCCATGCCAGCGGCCCGTCGGCCCGGCCAGCGGTCCGCGACCATCCGGCAGCCTGGAGCTGGCGGGCGAAGCCGGCCTCCAGGGCGGCCACGTCCTGGCCCGTTTCGGCTATGGCGTCCGACCCCCATCGGCCGGGCCCTATCCCGCTGCCAAAGGTCTGCAGGGGCACGCCGCTGGGTGGGTACAGCGGCGGCACCAGGTCTGCACCCGGCGGCAGCCTGCTGGGCAGCGGCCCGAGCTGGCCGCAGGGACCGGGGTTGACGGGGTCCAGGTGGAGGCGGACGTCGTTAGGCCCGCTGACTTTGGGGTAGATGCTCACCGACAGCCACGGGCCTGTCGGGCTCTGGCAGAAGGAGCGGTTCACCACCGGCTGCGGCGACTGGAAGCCGTGGGGCGCGGCTGTGGCAGCGGGGGCAGGATTCCACCCTCTGGCCGGGAGCTCCTGCTGATAGAAGGCAAGCAGGCTCGCGCTATCTCCGGGCATATCGAACAGCACGTCTACGCTGGAGGTCCGGTCGCCCGTAGTGTGGACGGCGCTGCCGATAGTGGTCGCGCCCGGGGGCACGGGCACGTCGAGTGGCAGGCCGGCAGGCAACTGGCCGGGCATGAGTTGAATGGCCTGGGGCTGGCCGAAGGGGCCGGGGAGCGGCGGCGCCAGCAGGCGCTGGGCCAGCTCCAGCAGCGGCGACTCATCTGGCCCCTGGGCCAGCGCCGGCCCCAAGCCGAGGCTGTTCCCCGCGGCGTAGGCAGCCGCACCAGCTACAAGCACGACAAGAAAGACTATCAGGCATACCGTCGACCGTTTGCTCAAGTTGTCACCTCCACCGCGTACCTCCACTGGTGCCTCTCCTGGTTAGACGCTGCCGGGCCAGCAAATGTTCCCACCTTCCAGTTTAGGGCCGGTGAGGTGCAGGGTCAATTCTTTGCCCGGAGGCGGGCAAGGCCGGGGATGGCGCTTACTACTGAAAACAGCGGGGCGCGCCAGTGTAGCGCGCCCCGTCAGTCTCGCGCCGCGAGCGTAGTCTCAGTTGTCCAGCCAGACGTACTTGGCGTCCCACATCCGGTAGTATTCCATCGTGACGCCTTTAACGTTCTTCTGAAAGACGAAGTTATGGGGCAGGAGCCACAGCGTGGTGAAGTAGGCGTCATTGTAGATGACATCGCTGCATCGCTTGTACGCCTCGTGCCGCTGCTTCGGGTCGTAGCTGGAGCGCCCTGCGGCCATACACTTGTCCATTTCGGGATTTTGCTGTCCGGTCCAATTGCCCAGGCCGGTGGTGGTCAGATTGCGTGAGTGGCCGTCAGGGTCGGGGAATATATCGAACGCGACCAGCAGCAGGTCCCACCCCTCACGCGTGCGTGCTTTGTTGATCCATGCCAGCCGCTCAAAGTTGTCGATCGTGGTGCGGATACCCACGTCGTCCAGCATTTGCTTCATCATCTCCGCATTGCGGAGCCGGATCGGCGGACCATAAATCATCAGACGCGCGTCGATGCCCGAGGGGTAGCCGGCCTCGCTCACCAGTTGCTTGGCACGGGCCGGATCGGTCTTGTAGTACGGCGAGCTTTCGTCGTATCCCAGGTCTCCTTTTGCCCATGGCCAGTAAAGGGGCCCGCCGATGCCGTAGAGCAGGGTCTTGACCATCGCGTCCCGATTCATTGCGTGCGCGGCTGCCTGGCGAAGCTTGAGGTTGCTGGCGAAAGGACCTTGCTGGGCGTTTATGCCCAGGTAGGTGCCCACGCCGCCCCAGGGTATCTCCCAGTAGACGAGATTCGACGCCGACTTGACCGTCGTCACGTCCTTGACGTCGATGCGGTCGGTCAGATCGATCGTTCCTACCCTTAGCTCCGCCAGAATCGTCGTGGGATCGGGTATGAAGCGGTCCACCACCGCGTCGATGTAGGGCAGGGGCTTACCGTCCTCGCCCTTCTCCCAGTAGCCGTCGAAGCGCTCCATCAGAACGCGGTCGTCAGGCACCCATTTGGTCACCCGCATCGGCCCGGAGCCAATCCCCGCGCGGCCGAACTCCTGGTCCCCCAGCTTCTCCACCGCCGCCTTCGAGACGATGCGGGAGCGACCGGCCGAGCCACCGGGAGTGAGCATCACGAGGAGGGAGGCGGATGGAGCTTTCAGGTGGAGCTTGATGGTGTCCTTGTCCACCACTTCCACCTGCTCGATGGATTCCACCACATCCTTGGCCACCGACTGCGGATTCTTGGCCATCCGGTCGAGGTTCCATTTGGCCACTTCTGCATCGAAATCGGAGCCATCGTGGAACTTCACGCCTTTGCGCAGCTTGAAGACCACCGTCGTGGGGTCGACGACCTGCCAGGATTCGGCCAGCGCCGGCTGCACCTCAAACTTGCCGGTGTTGGGATCAGACAGGTTACGGCGCACCAGTGAATTGTAGACCAGCCCGTACACACCGCGGTGGGCGGATGCCGAAAGATACGGATCGAGGTGGGGAATATGTTCCTCCTCGGCGACCCGGAGCGTGCCGCCCCGCTTGATCTTCGGGGCCGGTGTCGGGGTTGGTGCCGCCGGTTTCGGAGTGGCCGCTTCGGCCTTGGGAGCGGTTGTGGCGGCGACCGTTGGTGCTACCGTTGAGGCGGCCGGCTTGGCTGGCGTTGCTGAAGGGGCAACCGCCGTGCAGGCAGCCATCAGGCTGGCAACCACTGCCAGCGGGATAAGCTTCCACATCAACCGAGACACTTCTCTCCTCTCCTAAGCTTTCTTCTTGTGCGTTGGCGTCGTCTGCTTTGCCGGGTGGCAGCCTGTAACTATATCCCTGTGCGCCTCCTCGTCCTCCTTCCTTCCGTAGACTACCTGGGGATTGCCGAATAATAGGGTTGGCAGCCCTCGCTGTCAATATTGCCCAAGTGAGCAGAGGAGCCTTATAATCAGCCTCGCAACATTCCCAAGGCACAGGAATTGGGCGGCTACGGCGAAGGGCGCGGCGTCGCACCAGTGTTGCCGGCCAACAATGGACACAGCCTTGGACAAGTTCGGCAAGGAGGTCTGGTGTGGGTAAGAAGTTACAGGGTCTGCGTACCGGGATTTTTCCCAAGCCGGTGATTATGGTCAGTTACCTGGACGGGCAGGGCAAGCCGAATATCGTCACGCTGGCGGGCGTCGGCGTGGTATGCGGCGATCCCCCGAAGTTCGGCCTGGCGATCCGGCCCAGTCGCTATTCTAACCCCGGCATCACCAACGCCGGCGAGTGCGTGCTGAATATCCCCGATGTCGACCATCTGTGGGCCGCCGACTTCTGCGGGAACACGTCGGGACGCGACACCGACAAGTTCGCCGCCGCCAAGCTGACGATGGCCAAGGCCGAGAAAGTGAAGGCGCCCTTGATCGCCGAGTGCCCGGTGAACATCGAATGCGTGCTGGAGCACAAGCTACACCTGGGGAGCCACGACCTGTTTATCGTCCAGGCAGTAGCGATCCACATCGACGAGGATCGCCTGGACGAGCGGGGCCGCTGGGATTTCACCAAGCTTCAGCCGATGGGCGTATGCGAGCAGGAATATCGGACCGTCGGGCAGGCCATCGGCGTCAACGGCTTCTCGAAGAACAAGTAGCGGCGGGGCTGTGCGCCCTGGACATCGCCGTCACACAGCCAGACCAGGTCCCGGCCAGTTCCGCAGGTCCTCCACTATCTTCTTGTACTTGTCGTGGAGGACCCTTCGGTCAAACTCCCAGAACTCCTGGAGCATCCTGTCCTGCTCGTCCTTACTGAGATATCCCATCGCCGGAAAGAAGAAGGTCTTGTCCTCCTTCTGCTGGTGCGCCGGGTAGAGGCCGACGATGCCCCGCATTGCCACCGAGACGTCATCCAGCGCGGCAGCGTTGCCCTGCGCGTAGCTGTCCTTTCCTTCGATCATTTGGGCCACCTCGCGCCGGGCGATGGCGTGCTCGCTTATCAGCTCGTCCATAATCCTCCTGTGGTCCGGGAAGAGGTCCTTCTTGCCGAGGGTGGGGAAAAGAATGCCCTCCTCCTTCCCAAAATGGAGAGCTTCGGCGTAAGTGCGGAAGAAATCGGCGATAGTTGCGACGAAGGCTATATCCAGCCGCTTGACTTCGGCCATCCGGCCCAGCTCTGCCTCGATGAGAGGCATCACGCGCTCGATGAGCCGGTGCTCAATCATCAGCGGACCGATTGGCATCATAGTGGTACTGCCCTCCCTCCGTTGCCCGGCGCGACGGCTATCATTAAGAAAATTGTATCACTGATGGCTCATTGCGGCTTCTTGACGTTGCCAGCCCTTGATAATACAGTCTACTAAACGATGACAGACGCCACTGGCAAACACCATTCAAACAGGGGGAAGGACACTTGACTACATTTCCCAGCCCTGATCGCACCGGCTACGTCATCGGCCTGGACATCGGCACGTCCGGCTGCCGGGCCGTGGTCTTCGACGGCGAGTGCCGCCAGCTAGCCGAGGCTGCCGGCGAGTACCCGCATCTCTTCCCCCGCCCCGGTTGGGCGGAGCAGGATCCCGACGCCATCTTCGCGGCTGTCCTGAAGGCCGTGCGCCAGGCGGTAGACGCGGCGCAGGCGCGGCCGGGGCAGGTGCGCGCCCTCGGCATCAGCGCGATCTTCCACGGGATGCTTGCCGTCGACGCGGCCGGCAACCCGCTGACGAGGGCCAACACCTGGGCCGACACGCGCGCCGGCAGGCAGGCGGAGGAGGCCAGGAAGGTGGTCGACGCACAGGCCGTCTATGCTCGCACGGGCTGCCCCATCCACCCGATGTACCTGCCGTGGAAGATCGCCTGGCTGCGCGAGACGGAGCCGGAAGTCTTCAAGAAGGCTGCCAGGTTCATCTCGGTCAAGGAGTACATCATCCATCGCCTCTTCGGCCGCTTCGTGGTCGACCTGTCGGTGGCCTCGGCGACTGGCCTGCTGGACACCCACAAGCTGTGTTGGGACGACGAGATGCTGTCCCTGGCCGGCATCGGCCCCGAGAGGCTGAGCGAGCCCGTCGAGGGGCGGACTGCACTGCGAGGAATGAAGCAGGAATACGTCGATGCGATGGGCCTGTTGCCGGATACCGCCGTGGTCCTCGGCGCGGGCGACGGCGTCCTCTCGTCCCTGGGCACGGGCACGGTGGACGCCGGGCAGATGACGGTGATGATCGGCACCAGCGGCGCCGCCCGGGTGATGGCGAGGGAGCCGCGCACCGACGCGCAGGGCCGTACCTGGTGCTACTACCTGGCCGACGGCCGCTGGGTGATCGGGGCGGCCATCAACAACGGCGGGCTCATCCACCAGTGGATCCAGGACAACTTCTGGGACTGGGGCTGGCTGGCCGATCTGCGGAAGGCTACGGGCGGCGAGCCCCCACGGCCGCGGGAGATGATGGAGGCATGGGCGGCGGAGGTGCCCCCGGGCAGCGAAGGGCTTATCTTCCTGCCGCTGCTCACCGGCGAGCGCGCCCCCTACTGGAACGCCGACGCCCGCGGCGTCCTGCTGGGCCTGACGATGGCCCACGGGCGCAAGCACATCCTGCGGGCAACGCTGGAGGGGGTGTGCTACCGGATGCGGAGCATCGTCGACGCGCTCATCGACGTTACCGGCGCGCCGGTGGAGGTGCGGGCGACAGGCGGGTTCACCCACTCGAAGCTGTGGGTGCAGATGCTGGCCGATGTGCTCGGCATGGAACTGCAAACGATCAGGACGGAGCAAGCCTCGGCCTTCGGCGCCGCCTTCCTGGCGATGGTCTCCCAGGGGATGCAGCCCGACCTGGCGGCCATCCGCTCGAAGGTGGAGCCGGCCGAGGGGTACGCGCCGCGCGAGGCGGAGCACGCTCTCTACGACAGACTCTACAAGATTGACATAGATGCCTACTGGGCGCTGCAGGACCAGTTCCGCGCCCTGGCGGAGGTGCGGTCAAATGCGGGAAGAGTTCTCTAGTCGCAGCATAATCGATCAATATGCCTATCGGTTTGACTTGCAATGATGGTATAGTTGGGGCACTTCGAGCGGAGGTGCCCCGTGGATTGGGCAAATTGGTTGCCTTCAGTGGTCGTGTTCTTCGCTGGCGTTGTCGGATGGGAAATACCCAGAAGACTGGTGGCGAGTCGTATGAGATTTCCTCCCATTATCCTGAACTGCAAGAGCACTGGGGATGAGGACGGCCAGAGGCGGTGGGACATAATCGTTTCGCTTGGCGACACTCCTTGGTGGGGACCTGTAGTAGATGCTCACGTAAGGGGAATCGTCGAGCAATGCATGGTTGATGCCCTTTTTTATAATCAGATTGGCACCGACTGGGAAAACAGTTTCGACGGGAGACCGTTTGAGTTCATATGGAATGAACATATCCGAAGCGTGATGACACCGGAGCACAAAGCAGCAGCCAGAAGCATTATTGTTACCAGATTGCGACCGCAGAACATAGCGATCATCGCCAAGAGAAAAGACGAAACGGTACAAACGCCGAGAGCATTCGTTATACGGCCAGATTTCTACCGAAGCGGGCTAAGTGAGATTGTCGGCGACGGGAGCACGAATTTGTTGTTGGATGACTATGTGCTCGTTGTCCGTGTTCGACATGCCGAAGACCCGGCAGGCAACGTGCATTGCTTCAAGTTGTGGAACCGACTCTCGTCAAGGCTGGACGCACTCGTCATGGCTAGGTTGACAAGAAACGCTGAGAAAGCTTTTCTAAAGAGGGCGAAGCCCACGTTTGGGAGCTAACGCGCGATAGGCATATCGATCGAAAGGAGGAGAGCTATGATAAGTCGAACACCTGGCGAAAGCAATCGCTTGACAACAATATCCGGCAAGCTGCGGCAGCTTTCGGAGTTTCTTATGGCGAATCATCTGGATGAACAGCAGGCCGATTGTGACTACTGGTTCCACTACTTGGCGGCCATTAAGCGGCTCTTGGGGAACTTCGACAATGACGTTAGCTTCGCCGCGTGCCTAATGGCGAAGCAGTTCTTGATGTCACGCCACGACTTGCCCGCGTTCGATATCGATGCCAAACTCCAGGGTGCTCCAGGCTTAGATATAGACGAACTGGCCTCCAACGGAGAACGAGTGATAGCAGAGGTGAAAACGACTGTACCATATGGTGTAACGGATTTTGGGGCCAACCAGAGAGCATCAGTAACTCGGGATTTGGAAAAACTGGCTGCGTGCAAAGCAAGTTTCAGGTACTTCTTCGTTACAGACAGAAATACTTTTGCAATCCTGAAGAATCGTTATGCAGATAAACTTGAGGGAGTGGCTGTTGTGCTGTTACCAGAAGAACCGCAGGAGAAATTACAGCTTGGCGACACGAGTCTCCTCGAAAACCATCGCACCACGGTTTCGAAGGGCCAGCCGCCTGATAGGCAGCTCCCGTCTCAGACTGGTGGTCAAGCAGACGCAATTAGGAAGTTCATCCGGGACGAACTAGTGGCCGAAGCCAGGAAGGCAGGGAGGAAGACCCTGCAGGTGCGCTCGGGCGACGTCGCGAAATTGATGGGCTTGCGCAATCGGTATCCTAACATCTGCTCCGTAATGAGAAGCTGGATAATCGAGGCGTTGTGTGGTGTTAGAATTCGACAGCAGTCGGGAAGCGACGGGGCCAACTTCGTTGTCATATATGAGCTATAGCCGGTCTTGACTGGCGTTTGACTTGCCCTAACAGGAGAGGCCGTAGGGTAAGGCTCGACCGGTGCTGCTCTTCGTGCCGAGGGATGTACCTTCCCTTTTGCCGCTGTCCTGTCAACTCCGGCGGCAAGGTCCGGCCTACAAGCGGGGTGTGGGGACGGTTGGGCCTTTTCAAAGTTGCCAGCCAGGAATCACACAGCGCTTCGGTTGCCTTGCCAGCGGTAGTTTACCTCACCTCTGGCCTTCGGCCACCCCCTCTCCGCGCGCGGAGAGGGGGCCGGGGGGTGAGGTAAGCCCCACGGGCAGCAGGATCAACGGACTTTGAAAAGGCCCTGGGGCCGGGCTTGCACCCTGCCTAGGCAGTGGATGATACTATGATCGCCATCGACCACGGCCCGACGGGACGCGGCCGCGAAACGACGATGGTGCCTAGGCGAGTGACATTCCGGGCGGCACCATTGGCCGCCTGCCTTGTACCAAACATAATCAGGTAAGTGTGATCAACATACTTGCTTGGGTAAGTAAGACAGGCAAGGAATAGCGAGGAAAGATGAGGACCAGGACCATTCGCCAATCAATAACCTTTCGGGCGAGGCCGCATGAGGTCTACGAGGCCCTGATGGATTCCGAGAAGCATTCCGCCTTCACTTGCAGCGTGGCCGTGATCAGCCGCGAGGTGGGCGGCGACTTCACCGTCTATGACGGCGATATCACCGGCACCAACCGCGAGCTGACGCCGGACAAGCAGATCGTCCAGTCCTGGCGCTCCGCAGATTGGCCCGCGGGCCACTACTCCAGGGCCACTTTCCTGCTGGAGGTTGTGCCGGGCGGCACCCGCCTCACCTTCACCCAGTCGGGCGTGCCGCATAACTGCTACGACAGCGTCCTGCGGGCCTGGAACGACTACTACTGGCAGCCGATGAAGGCGATGCTGGAGAGAGCATAAACCGGAGAAGCCCGGCCTCTCCTTGGGCAGGCCTCTTCTGGAGGGCTGCTAGACGCCCGAAGGCACCGGCATCGGGTGTTTGGTGGAGCTTTCTCCCGCCGGGATATGGACACATTCACTCTGTTGCGGTAAGCTACCGCTAGTGTAAGGGCCTTGCGCTTCGATGGTTGGTTGCACCGCAGGTACTGGTTTTACGTACCGGCATAGTGGTGCGATAAGGTGGCAAGAGAATGTGGGGAGAGCCATGGCCGTAGCGTTTTCCTCTATGCCTTTCCTGGGCCAATCAACCCTGCAGAAGAAAGTTGGCCTCGCCGTTTTAGTAGGACTGGTTATCGGACTGGGCTTGTTCGGCTTCCTGGGCATGCAGTCCATCGACGCCAGCACCGAGCGGACCCTCGATGAGCGGCTCACCGTGGCCCGGCTGGTGGCCAGCCATACCGACGAGACCCTGACCTACATCAAAGTCCAGCTCGAGAACGCCGCCGATTTTGGGGGCAGCCTTCCCGATACCGGGCGATTCGTGCCGGTCGCCGCTTCCCTGCGGACCCTGCTGGGCAAGTCGGGGATTTCCGTGCGAAATGTGCTGCTCTTCGACGGAGACGGCCAACTGCTCGCCGTTGACCCGGAAGACAACACGCTCATCGAGCCGGGGACGTCCGATTACCAGGAGGTGAAACAGGCTCTGGCGGCGAAGTCGCCAATGGTGTCCGGCCTGATGGCCCGCTTCTCAATTGACGGGCCAGTGGTGATGGCCGTGGCCCCGATACTCGATGGCGATGGACGCAGCATCGGCGCGCTGGGCTCCCTTATCGACATCAGCCGCTCCACCATCAGCGGGCTGACCAAGCCGATAACGCCCGGCAAGACGGGCTACACCGAGATCGTGGACAAGAACGGGGTCGTCCTGGCCCGGTCGGAGCCGGGGCAGCGCGCGGCGGCCTTTGAGCTGAGCGATCACCCCGGCCGCTTCGCCCAGCTTATCCAGGAGGGCCAGGCGACGCGGGGCACCTGCCACCGCTGCCACACGGCGGGAGACCAGCCGCTGCGCCGCCAGGACGTCCTCGCCTTCGCTCCACTGTCCACCGCGTCCTGGGGCGTGGTCATCCGGCAGGCCGAGGAGGAGGCCCTGGCCCCGGCAGAGCAATTGAAGCAGCGGTTCCTTCTGCTGGGGACAATCGTGCTGGTGAGCGGCCTTCTGGCGGCCTGGGTCGTGACACAGCGGATCGTCAAGCCCATCCGGCAGTTGACCGTCAGCTCGGCCCGGCTGGCTATGGGCGACTTCAGCGTGCCGATGCCCCTGGAGCGGCACGACGAGATAGGCCAGCTGAGCGCGGCGTTTCGAACGATGACCCAGCAACTGGCCAGGTCGAGGGATGAGCTCGTCAGGCGGAACGAGGCCCTCTCCGCCCTCAACTCGGTCGCGGTCGCCATCAGCCAGTCGCTCAAGCTCGAAGACGTGCTGGCGACTGCCATTGCCAAAGTCTTGGACGTCACCGGAGGGAAGGGGGGCTGCGTGTTCCTCACAGACCCGGACCGAAAGGAGTGCAAGATAACTAGCTCGACCGGCCCATTATCGGCCTTCAACTGCCGGGATTCGCTCTACTCTAACTCCACCTGCGCCTGCAACCAGGCGCTGCAGTCGGGGCGGACGATGGTAGTCATCCAGGCCGACCAATGTTCCGTGCTGAGCGACGCCAGGGCGGCAGGAGAGGATATCGGCGGCTTCGTAAGCGTGCCCCTCAAGTCGAAGGAGAGGGTCATGGGCATTATGAACATCGCCTACTCCGATCAGGAGCACATCACCCCGACCGAGCTTGCCATTCTCGATGCCGTTGGCTACCATATGGGCCTGGCAATCGACAACGCGATTCTTTACGAGGAGGCGAGGGAGAAAGAGGAGCTGCGAGGCCAGTTGCTGGGCAAGGTCATCAGCGCTCAGGAGGAAGAGCGCAAGCGCATCGCCAGGGAGCTACATGACGAGTTCGGGCAGACGCTGACCGGCCTGATAATGAACATCGAGTCCGTGGAGGCGGCCATATCGACGAGGCAAGCGCAGCTTAAGCAGCGGATGGCCAGCGCCAGGGCGTGCGCTGTACAGGCCCTGGACGAGCTCCGGAAGCTGACGTTGGGCCTTCGCCCTTCCGTCCTCGATGACCTGGGCCTGGTGGCCGCCGTCCGGTCCTACGCCCAAAGCTACCTCGACGCCCGCAGCATCCATCTTCAGTTCGAGGCCGGGGGCATCGGCGGGCGGCTGGACCCCTCCGTAGAGACGGCGCTGTTTCGAATCGTTCAAGAGGCGATTCACAATACTACCAGGCACGCCGGCGCCCGCCGCGTCCATATCCGCCTGGAAGCGGGCAGCGGCAGGATAACGACCGTGGTCGAAGACGACGGCAGCGGCTTCGACGTCGACGATGTGCTGAGGCCCGGCAGCCGTCCGCAGTCGCTGGGGCTGCTGGGCATTCGGGAAAGGGTCACCCTGCTGGGCGGCACTTTCGATATCAAGTCGCAGCCGGGACGCGGCACGCGGCTAACCGTAGAGGTCCCGTTCGATAGTTCGCTCCAGTGAGACGAGCGGGGGGCATTTGGAGCGGCACAAGGCCAGAAGGAGGGTTGTTGCGGTGGGCAAGATACGGGTTCTGATAGCTGATGATCACTCCATCGTCCGCGAGGGTCTACACGTGATCCTCGACGGCCAGCCCGATATCGAGGTGGTGGGGGAAGCCAGGGAAGGCCGGGAGACCGTTGCCAAGACCCTGAAGCTCAAGCCAGACGTGGTTATGATGGATATCACTATGCCGGGCATGAGTGGACTGGAGGCCGCCCGGCAGATAAAGCATCAGGTCCCCGAAGTCAGGATCCTGGTCCTGACAATGCACGAGAACAACGAGTACTTCTTTCAGATGATCCACGCCGGCGCATCCGGCTACTTCGTCAAGGGCGGCTCGGCCAACGAGCTGCTCTCAGCCGTGCGGGCCGTCTCTCAGGGCAACGTATACCTCTATCCCTCTATGGCGAAGAAGCTCCTCAGCGACTACCTGGAGCGCGTGGGAAATGAGCACGACCAGGAGCAGCACGATGGCCTGACCGACCGGGAGCGGGAAGTCCTGACTCTCATCGCCGAGGGCCACAGCAATCAGGAGATTGCCGACGTCTTGAAGCTCGGCGTCAGCACCGTGCAGAGCCATCGTGCCCGGATCATGGCGAAGCTGGGTCTGCACAGCCGGACCGAGCTGGTCAAGTACGCGATACGGCGTGGGTTCATTATTCTCGAAAGCTGATTGAAAGCGGCGAAATACCCCCCATCAAATGGGGTAACGTAGTCCTCACATATGTGAGGACATATGACACTGTTTGTATACGGCATGCTCCCCTGTTTGTTCCTCAATATTCCATCGGTCATCAGATTCGGTTCCACTACCTGACGTATATTAAAAGACCACGAAAGCCCCTAAACTAGGGCCGAGAGGTGAATGAAACACCGGCTTAGTTATGTCTAAATCGGCGTTTCGCGCCACCTGGCGGAATGGCCGGGCACCCGGCGACACCGGCTGTCCCAGCGTCGGAAGTTGCTGGGAGGGTTGATGTGTATAGAGCCTGGAGCCGTCGCCGCCGGGCAAGCAGATGGCGGCAGCAGGGCCATCATCGTGCCGGTAAGCGCAAGGCCGCACAATGGGTCTGAGCCGCCGTAATTCCCGGCCAGGAAGGGGGTGAGGCATCGAGACCGCCACCGGTGTACATACTGACGAGGACTGGAGCCTTGGGGACACCGCGAACAACTGAGGAAGGCCGTGGTGCTCGCCGGCGGCCCTGGCGCCGTCGGTTGCGCCTTCGGTGAGTGTTCCCCAACCTCTCTGACGGGCGAGGCACGGCCTCGGGTGAGGCCATCTACGAGTCACCGTATTCAGAGCCCATAAAACATTGGAGGATTCGATGCTGACAAGTAGGCAAAAGTTCATTGTCGTCGGCGTGGCTCTAGGTTTAGCGGCAGCCCTGGCCCTGGCGATCAGCGTGGCGGCCGGCAACGAGGCGGGCCAGAACCCGGATGACCAGCTCGCGCAAGCAGCCGATGCGGCCGAAGCACCGCGCCGGGGATGCACTGCCTGCCATATAGCGGGTGGTATCGACGCCGATGGCAAGTACTCGCTGCTCTGGGAGGCCCAGGAGCGCACCGCGGCCGGTGGTGAAGGGAAGCAGCATCCAGCGGCCCTGCCGGGAGGGGCACCACTGAATTTCCAGTCGGGGGTCGCGGACTGCCTCCAGTGCCATAAGCCGGGCGTCGATGACCAGGTCGGAAAGGGCGCCTTCGCTCCCCTTTCCCTCCGAGACATCGTCCATCCGGCGCATCTCTTCAGCACGCCTTTCAACGAGGAGTACCACGGGGGCTGCTTCAGTTGTCATAACGTGGCAAACGACGGTACCTGGGAGCTCCTCAGCCAGAAGGTGAACGCGAACGAGAAGGGTGTCCCGTCAAAGCGCCCCATCCCGGGAGCCTTACGGCCCAGCGAGACCTGGTAGTCTGGCGTACAACCAACCGTCGTTATGACGGAAAACAGTTCGAAGAGGGTGGATGAGAACATTCACACGAATCTAGCTTCGGAGCCCCGCTTCGCACATCAGGGGACCGATTAAGGGTGTAGACTTCTCGCACTGCAAGGCGGAGTTCAGCCGTGGTCGGCGGAGCGCGGTTCTACTGAGAGAGGGTCAACGATGCACGTATTAAGACCATTGCTGGTCGTTATTGCCCTGGTGGCAATTGTGTTGGCGATAAGGATCTTCGCCGTTCCGGTGGGCTTCGGAGTCTATGACGGGGGATACATATACGGGTGGTACGACCAAAGCAGCGAGGAGGCGGCAAAGTCCGTCGAGGTCAAGTACCAGGGGCGAGAGTACTGCCAGGGTTGCCACACCGAACAATCCTCGAAGGTATCTTCATCCCTTCACGCCAACATTCAGTGCGAGAATTGCCACGGTCCTGCTATCAAACATCCGTCTGAGCCGCCCAAGCTCACCATCGACACGAGCCGGGACCTCTGCCTCCGATGCCACGCCGATCTTCCTGCCTCGTTAAGCGGCAGAAGCGCCATCAAGGGTATAGACCCTGACAACCATAACCCCGGCGTCAACTGCGCGTCCTGCCATAACCCACACTCTCCAGCACCAGGGGCCGCGAAATGATCACTAGAAGAGAGTTCTTGAAGACGTCCCTCGCAGGGGCTGCTGGCGCGGCGATATCCCTGGCAGCAATCGAGATGGTGGACCCGGGGAAGGTCCTGGCCGCAGCAGTTCAGCCTGAGAAGAATGCCCGCTGGGCGTTTCTGATCGACAGCACGAAGTGCGTTGGCTGCGGCCTGTGTGTGAAGGCATGCAAGCTGGAGAATGGGCTGCCCTTCGAGGCGAACATTTCTCCCACGTGGGTGGAACGGTACATACTGACCAACGGCGGGGAGCTGTTCGCCGATTCACCCAAGGCCGGCCGCGACGGCTACACCAGCAAGCGGGTCGATCTCGGGATGGGAAAGTACCAGGTGGTGGACAAGAGCGACACGAAGAAGGCATTCTTCGTCCCCAAGCTCTGCAATCATTGCGAGAACCCCCCGTGCGTCCAGGTGTGCCCGGTCGGCGCCACCTACCGGACCCCTGACGGTGTCGTCCTGGTGGACAAGTCGTGGTGCATCGGCTGCGGCTACTGCATCATGGCCTGTCCCTACGGGGCCAGGTTCATCGATCCCCGCACCCGCACGGCCGGAAAATGCACCTTCTGCTATCACCGGATAACCAAGGGGCTGAAGACGGCCTGCGTTCAAGCCTGTCCATTCGGCGCCCGCCAGTTCGGGAACCTCAACGACCCGAACGACCCCGTCGCCAAGACCATAATGACGCAGCGGGTCGTGGTGCTCAAGGACGAGTATGGCACCAAGCCTCAGGCATACTACCTGGGCCTGAGCAAGGAGGTCAGATAGCAATGGTCCACGGAGAGCTTTGGACATTAAAAGAACTGTTCGTTTACCCGAACGAGTATATTTACTGGGCTATCCAGATCGTGATGTACCCGTTCATGACGGGGCTCGTTGCTGGGGCATTCGTCCTTTCGTCGCTTTACCACGTCTTCGGCATCAAGCAGCTCAAAGACCTGGCGCAGTTCGCCCTGGTCTTCTCGTTCGCCCTGCTGGGGGCCGCGCCGATGCCGCTGCTCTTCCACCTTCAGCAGCCCGAGCGCGGCTTCAACGTGTTTCTCACCCCGCATTTCACCTCGGCCATCGCCGCCTTCGGCGTCGTGTTCTTCTCCTACAGCGCGCTCGTCGCGTCAGAACTATGGCTCCTCTACCGGAGGCATCTGGTGGAGATGGCCCTGAAGCTCAGGCACAGGGCCAGCAAGAACGTCAGCGATGTGTTCGGTATGGTCCTGTACAACGTCCTGACCCTGGGATCGTACGACATCGACGAGGAAGCACTGCACAAGGACGAGAGGGCGATCAAGGTCCTGGCCGCGGCGGGCATCCCCCTGGCGTTGTTCCTTCACGGCTACGCCGGCTTCATCTTCGGCTCGGTGAAGGCGAATGCCCTGTGGATGACGCCTCTTATGCCGGTCATTTTCATTTGCTCGGCGATCGTCTCCGGCATCGCCCTCTGCATGCTGACCTACATCGTGATGATGGAGTTCCGAAAGTTCATGGCATCCCGCCGCAGGGATACGCTGTTGTACCGGCAGACGCATCCCACCGTGTCCAGGGCCGAGATTGGGGGCGTCGAGATACACGTTATCCGGATGACGGCGAAGTACCTGCTGTTCTTCCTGATTATCGCCATAAGCCTCGAGGTCCTCGACCTGATCTTCCGCGGCTACACGGCAGTCAAGTCGTGGGACGTGCTCCGTGAGGTCATCTACGGAAAGGACTTCGCCAGCATCTTCATTCTGCAATACGGCCTGGGGAACCTGGTCCCCTTTGTCCTCCTGGTCATCCCCCGGCTGACCGTACGCCGGGCCATTCTGGGGACGGCCCTGATCCTGTTCGGCGTCTTCATGATGAGGTGGAACGTTGTGATCGGCGGCCAGGCATTCTCATTGTCGTTTGCCGGGTTCATGCACTATGACCTGCCCATCATACCCGTCGACATCGATACCTACCGGGAGGGCCTGTTCGGCGCTCTCACCATCCTGGCGATGCCCTTCGCGCTGTTCGCGATATTTGCCAAGATATTCCCGGTCGCCACGCCGGAGCTTGGCCTATCGAGCCGCGCGAGTGACGACCGGACTATCCCTTCAAGCGTGTACCAGAGGTCTTGACCTGTCGATCGGGCCGATCGTGCCGGTCTGAAGCAGCCACGTGCTAAGGGTCGTGCAACTACCGGCAGTCGCACGACCCTCACGCAATATATCCGTCGCCGGCCTTGACCGGCGGGATGGCCCAGGCCAGCGCCAGACTCAAGCCAACGCCGGCGACGGCCAGGACGGACGCCGCGTTGTACCCCCACCATTCTGCGGCCAGCCCTCCCATTATCGCCCCCGCCACTCCGGCAATAGCGGTCACGGCGTTGAAAATTCCCAGCGCCTCCCCTTCTCCCAGGGGTGAAAGCCTCGCCGCGAGCGCGATGCCGCTGACGGCGAGCAGCGACCAGGAGAGCACGACCAGGGAGAAAGCCACCAGGGCCAGCCACTCGGCGCCACCGGCAGCCTGTATGCCCACCCACAGCAAGCCCAGCAAGGCCAGCAGCCGCACGCCCAGCGCAGCCCGGAGGACCCGCGCCGCGCCGAAATGGTCGGACCAGCCGCCTGCCGGCGAGTAGAGGAAGAGACCCAGCGCCAGCGCCAGGGCGAAGGCGTCGGACGAGAGACCGGGATCGATCCGGAACACCTCTTGCATCAGCACCGGATAAAGGATGAAGACAGCCGTCGAGCCCGTCGCCGCCACCAGCCAGACGAGCTGAAATAGGCCGAACGGGGAGCGCAAGACCATGCCGAGGCGCAACACCGTCTCCCATCTCAAGTAATGGAACAGGCATTGAGGGGAGGCCGGTGCACATTCGCCGTGCCGGGCGGCCTGCCGCAGCAGGGGCCGGGGCCCGCCGGGTCCGGGCGGGGTGCGAGCGGTGAGCCAGCCCGTCACGCCGCCCAGTGTCATCAGCAGGGCGCCGGCCAGCAGCCCGACGTGCAGGTCGATCTGGCTGAGCGCTCCGGCCAGCAACAGCCCTCCCACGCGGCCGCCGCCGTAGAATGTCTGCAGCCAGCCGATGCGCTCGTCCCACTCGGCCTGGGGATGCGCCTCCACCACGAAGAGGTTGGCGACGGTGGCGGCCCCGGCGGTGCCGACGCTCAGCAGGAGGACCGGTCCGACCCAGGCCGCCGAGCCTTGGGCAAAAGGAAAGACGGCGAGGCCCAGGCCGCTGGCCAGCAGACCGCCGGTCAGCAGCCCCCGGTGGCGGCGGTACCGGTCGGCGATGGTGCCCCAGAACGGGGCAGTCAGCCCGCCGATATTGAAGGCGCCCATCACGATGCCCACCTGAGCCGCGCCTCCCGCGCCGCTCACGGCCAGCGGGAGCAGGATGGGCGCCAGGCCCGCCATCGTCGCGCCCAGCAAGGCATAAGCTAGGTACCAGGGCTCCACCCAGCGTCCCCAGCCAAGCGACTTGCGTGTCCTCAGCACCGCGACCTCAGATACTCTCTCCAAAACATGGCGACGGTTCTTCCGGCTATCCAGGTTGCGCCCCACTCCTCTCCATCGTACCACACGCGTTCGGGACGGCGGGCAGTGGACGGGCGAAGCTACCGCCTGACCTAACCCCCCGCACAAGAAGGATTATCCCCCGAAGCCTACACAGAAGGGGTCGCAGATGGTATGCTAAGCCCTGAATAGGGCCGGGCGCACCCGGCCGTTTCCAGGAGGAAATCCTATGCCCGGTGTCGAATCAGGGAAGTTGTATCCGCCGGAGGTGCTGCGCTCCTTCGCCGCGGCGGTGTTCGAGAAAGTAGGGGTGAGCCAGGAGGATGCCGCGCTGGTGGCCGACTCGCTGATCGAGGCCAATCTGCGCGGCGTGGACACGCACGGCGTCACGCGTATGCTGTGCGTCTACGTGAAGCGGGTCCAGGCCGGGCTGATAAGGGCGAAAACTATGATCATGGTGACGAGTGACCGCCCCTCGGTCGCGCTGCTGGATGGACATAACAGCCTCGGCCAGGTGGTGTCCAAGCGGGCGATGACGATGGCCATCGAGAAGGCTGCCCGCACCGGCTGCGCCGTGGCCGGCGTCACCAACAGCAACCATTTCGGGGCCTCCGCCTACTACTCGATGATGGCCCTGGCCCACGACCAGATCGGCATCGCCATGACCAACAGCCCCGCGTTCGTCCCTCCCTGGGGTGGCCGCCAGCCGATGTTCGGGACCAATCCGCTGTCCATCGCCTTTCCGGGGGACAAGGAAGGCTCGGTGGTGCTGGATATGGCTACCACCACCGTCGCCCGGGGGCGGATCGTGCTCTACGATAAGCAGAATATCCCGCTCGATCCGGGGTGGGCCTTCGACGCCGCCGGCCGTCCCACTACCGACCCGCACGAGGCGATGAAGGGACTGCTACAGCCACTGGGCGGCTACAAGGGCTACGGCCTGGCCCTGGCGGTCGATCTCCTCACGGGCATCCTCACCGGCGGCGACTACAGCTTCCATATGGGCGGTGCACTGGCCGACGATTTCTCTCGGCCCACCGGCGTCGGATCTTTCTTCGGCGCCATCGCCGTCGACGCGTTCATGGACCCGGCGGAGTTCAAGCGGCGGGTGGACAGGGTAATTCGGGAGATTCACGAATCGCCGAAGGCCGAGGGGGTGAGTCGCATTTACATCCCCGGCGAGATCGAGGCCGAGAGCACGGCCCGCCGGCTCAAGGAGGGCATACCGCTGCCCGCTGTGGTGGTGAAGGAATTCGTGGAGCTTGGGGACGAGCTGGGGGTGCCCTTCCCGGCATAAGCTCTGCTGGTCAAGCTTCATCGGGGGCGATGTACGGTCGCATAGCGGCGAACAGGTCCGCCATCACGGTGACGGCAGCCACTTCGATAACAATACAGAAAGGAGCATACGACAATGCCCGTACGCGTAGCCTCTCTGGCCGACATACCGCCCACCAAGCTGCCCGGCCGCGACCTGCAATGGCTGGCCACCCCCGAGACCATCGGCACCGAGCAGCTCGGCATCGCCATCATGACCTGCCCTCCCTACAGCACCGTCCGCCCCTGCCACGGCCACGGCGAAGTCGAGGAGGTGCTGCTGATTCTTGAGGGCGAGGGTGAAGCCTGGGTGGACGGCGAGACGGCCCCCTTCAAGGCCGGCGACGCCGTTCTCCTGCCTGCCCGCTCCAAGCACCAGGTCCGGAACACAGGGCCGGGTGTGCTGCGCACGGCTTCGGTCTTCGCCACGGCCCGGCCGATGTCCACCTATGTCCTCTACGAGGGAGAGGGCTTTCCGGAATAGGGTCTAAGGTAGTAGAGACTTAAGTCGTTACTACTGCTGCAGGCGCTTCTAGCGCGGCTTGCCGATGATCTCCCGTATCTTCAGCTCGAAGAAGCGGTTCTGGTTGGCGGGGCGCAGGACAAGCGAGGAATCGGCCCCGCCGCCGGTCCCGGCGATGGCCACGATGTCCTGGTCCACCGGCACCAGCCCGGCGTCGGCCGCCATCACCGACATCTCGATGCATACCTTGATGCCGGGCGAGAAGAGGCGCAGCACCTCGGCGATGGTCTCCAGCATATCGATGCCGCCCCACTTCAGGCGGAAGGAGCGAGAGACGCTGCTGAGGGCGTGCGTCCCGAAGAAGACGTGCACGCCCCGCTCCTCGAGCTCTCGGCGGGTGGCCGCGTCCATCCGGTTGCGGCCGGGCTCGCGGAAGCCGACGTGGGAGCCGATGACCACCCACTGGCCCCGATAGCCGGCGGCTTCACCGGCGGCGAGGGCCTGTCGCGCCGTGGCCCCCGTGCTGGAAGCAACCAGTATGTACCCGATGTCCAGCTCGAGGGCCCGCTCCACAGCGGCCTTGACGATGATCGGGGTATTTGCCGGCCCGGGCCGGTCGAAGTATAGAGTCTTCGCCTCGCGCATCGCCGCATTCCCCCCCATCGACGCAGGATTTGGCACGTTTAGCTGTATTATGACCTGCCGTATTATAATGATAGGGGCACCCGGAAACAATGGCTGACAGGAAAGAGGATTTAACCGAGCGTGCATAACGGCAGCGGATGGTGGTCCTATATACGCTACGACGAGGAGCGTGACCGGCCGAGGGTCAACCGCGCCCTGATGCGCCGCGTCTGGGCCTACAGCCGCCCCTACACCCTGCAAATCGTCATTATGCTGGCGACCATCTTCGTCATTTCCTTGCTGAGCCTGGTGCCGCCGCTCCTCTTCCGCGCCCTCATCGACCAGGCGCTGCCGAAAGGCGATTACACCCTCCTGAACTGGCTGGCCCTGGGGATGATCGGCATTCCTCTCTTGAGCGGCATCGTGGGGGTCGCCCAACGGTACTTCAATGCTCGCATCGGCGAGGGCATCATCTGCGACCTGCGTCGCGCCCTCTTCGCCCATCTTCAGCGAATGTCGCTCCGCTTCTTCACCAACACGAAGACTGGCGAGCTGATGTCGCGCCTGAACAACGATGTCGTGGGCGCCCAGCAGGCCATCACCAGCACCCTGGTGAACATCATCTCCAATACCTTCACCCTCGGCGCGACCCTGGTCATTATGCTGTCCCTGGAGTGGCGCCTCACCCTCATCGCCATCGCCATTCTGCCGCTGTTCATAATCCCCACCCGCCGCGTGGGCCGCATCCTTCGGCGCATCCGCCGCGAGCAGCTCGACCTCAACGCGCAGATGAACGCCTTGATGAACGAGATCCTGAACGTCAGCGGTGCGCTGCTGGTGAAGATCTTCGGCCGGGAGTCGGACGAGAACGGGCGCTTCGGGCAGCGCGCCCTGCGGGTGCGAGACATCGGCATAGAGCAGGCGCTGGTGGGCCGGTGGTTCTTCCTGGGCCTCAGCCTGGTGAGCGCGGTGGGGACGGCGGTCGTATTCTGGCTGGGCGGCGTGCTGGTGCTGCGGGGCGAGTTCACCGTCGGCACCATCGTGGCCTTCGCCGCCTATCTCACCCAGCTGTACGGGCCGCTCACGGCGCTGACCAACGCCCAGGTGGAGTTCGTCACTTCGATGGTCAGCTTCGAGCGCGTGTTCGAGGTGCTGGACCTGCCCACTGAGATTCGCGAGGCGCCGCAGCCGGTCACGCTGAGAAATGTGCAGGGCCACATCCGGTTCGAGAACGTGTACTTCAGCTACACCGAGGCCCGGGGCGTGCCGGGGGCGATGCTGGAAGAGATCAGGCGCAGCAGGCGTAGCGGCGAGCTTCCCCCGCTCACCGTGCCCCTCGCGCACCTCCGGTCCGCTGACGCCGAGCACGATGGCTCCGAGCCCGACGGCCCCGAGCACAACGGGACGCCCCGCTGGGCGCTGGAGGGCGTTTCCTTCGAGGTACAGCCAGGGCAGTTGGCCGCGCTGGTAGGCCCCAGCGGAGCGGGCAAGTCCACGGTGACCTACCTTCTGCCGCGCCTATACGACCCGACGGCCGGCCGCATCCAGCTGGATGGCCACGACCTGCGGGACCTGAGCCTGGCGTCGCTGTCGGCCCAGATCGGGATGGTCACCCAGGAGACCTATCTCTTCCACGACACCATCCGCGCCAACCTGCTCTACGCTAAGCCGGGCGCGAGCCAGGCCGAGCTGGAGCAGGCGTGCCGGGCTGCCAACATCCATGACCTCATCGCCAGCCTGCCCGAAGGCTACGACATGGTGGTCGGCGAGCGGGGTTACCGGCTCTCGGGCGGCGAGAAGCAGCGGGTGGCGATTGCTCGCGTCATCCTGAAGGACCCGGCCATCCTGGTGTTGGACGAGGCAACCTCCCAACTGGACTCGCAGTCCGAGGCGCTCATTCAGGCGGCCCTGCAGCTTGTGATGCGCGGGCGAACCAGCTTGGTGATCGCCCACCGGCTGAGCACCGTCCTGGCGGCCGACGTGATCCTGGTGCTGGACAACGGCCGGCTGGTGGAGCGGGGAACGCACGCCGAGCTGCTGGCGAAGGGTGGCCTCTACGCCCGGTTGTATCAGACACAGTTTCGCCTTGCCCGCACATAGCAATTGCCCGCCTGCCTTCGTCTCGGCTATAATTCGTATAGTCAAGAGGAGGAAAGTATATGTATGATATGACCATTGCGGATGTGGCGGCGCAGTACATCGCCAGCCTTGACCCACAGGAGCGCGCCATCCAGCAGCCAGAAATACTCCGCATAGTACGGTGGTTCGGCCTTGATCGGCCTTTTTCGAGCTTTGGGGGTCTGGATGTGGAGAAATACCAGGCCCAGGTTGAGGCGGAGGGTGCCCAGCCCGCCCAACGCCTGGTCCCCTTCAAAGCGCTGCTCACCTTCGCGAAGAGCAAGGGATACCTGGACAAGAATCTGGCGAAGTTCGTGCGCGTTCCCCGCACGAAGAAGAAGGACCAGGACGCCAGATCGGAGGCTGTCGTTCCCGAGACGGTGTCGCTATCCGCTGAGGGCTACGCCAAGCTGCGGGAGGAGCTCGACCACCTGGTCAAAGTGGAGCGGGTCAAGGTCGCTCAGGACCTGTACAACGCACGCCTGGACAAGGACATCCGGGAGAACGCCGGTTACGATGCCGCCAAGCAGCACCAGGGGCTGGTGGAGGCTCGCATCCGCGAGCTGGAGGCTGTCCTCGGCCACGCCGAGGTAACCGATAACGGCGCTCACCGAGAGCGGGCCGGAATCGGCAGCCGCGTGGTGGTCTGCGATCTGGCGCGCAATCGCCAGCACACCTATATGCTGGTGGACAGCCGAGAGGCGAACGCCCGCGAGGCGAAGATATCGATCGCCTCTCCCGTGGGCAAAGCGCTCCTGGACCGGGCGCCGGGCGAAGAGGTGGAAGTCGTTACCCCCGGCGGCAAGCTCCGTTACCGGATCGAGCGGATCGAGAGCTAGCCTGCTACTTGGGCGGCTCGCCGGCGTCCGGAGACGCGTCCTCGTCCGAGTCCCAGCTCAGTATCCAGACGCATGCCCCGGCCAGGCCGATCGTGGCCAGGACCAGGGCCAGTCGCTGAGTGGGGAGCAGCTCCACATCCTTGGCCGTATATAGCAGGATAGCTACCATTCCGATGCTGAGTGCCACCCAGGCGGTCAGCATCGGATGACGTTTTACCAGTTCGACGAACCTATCCATAGCAAAGGGTATTATACCAGTTTGCGGGCGGGTGTCTAGCTGTTCTAGTGTGAAAGTAGTAGCATAAGCTCTCAGGAGGTCGAGAATGCCACGACCGCGCCGGGGTATCAGCGAGAGGGAGCAGGCACCCGAGTACCGGTACACCGTCAAGGATATGCCGGCAGGAGAGCGCCCGCGGGAGCGTCTCCTGGAGCAGGGGCCAGCCGCCCTCTCCAACGCCGAGCTGCTGGCCATCATCCTTCGCACCGGCATCCCCGGCCAGCCGGTCACCGAGATGGCGAGCAAGCTGCTCAGTCACTTCCGGCGCCTCGACGACATCCGGAAGGCCTCGACCAAGGAACTATGCGACGGCGTGCCCGGACTGGGCCCGGCCAAGGTGGCTCAGGTAAAGGCGGCCCTCGAGCTGGGCCGTCGCCTGCAGGTCGAGGCCGCTCCCGACCGCAGCTACGCTATCAGCTCTCCGGAGAACGTGGCCGAGCTGCTGCGGCTGGACCTGGAGCACGAGGACCAGGAGTGCCTCAAGGTAGTCCTGCTGGACAACAAGCACCGGGTAGTGGATAGACCTACGGTCTACCGCGGCAACGTGAGCGGGGCCGTGGTGCGGATGGCCGAGCTATTCCGCGACGCCGCCCGCCAGAATTGCCCGAGCCTGGTCCTGGCCCACAACCATCCCTCCGGCGACCCCACGCCCTCGCCGGAGGACCTGCGGCTCACGGCCCAGGCGATAGAAGCGGGCAAGCAGCTCGACATCAAGGTTCTGGACCACATCATCATCGGCCGCGGCTCCTTCAAGAGCCTGCGGCGAGACGGCTTGGGCCTGCGATGGCCGGACTAGCCGGGTGAGCGGGTGGACGGGCAGCAGTGGTTAGCCACTCGACTGGGACACGCCTTGCCTGACGCGCCGTCCATGCCTCTCGGCTCCCGCGCCAGAGCGGCCATCGTCGAGGTGGCGCCGTTGTTCGTGCTGTGGAGCGCCGTCCTGGCCTTCTTCTGGCCGCTCATCACCCCAGATGTGACGGCGCGCTCCTACATCGCCGCCGGCGATTTCACCCACCAGGCCTACCCGTTCCACGTCTACACCGCCCGGGAGCTGGCCGCCGGCCGCTTCCCCCTGTGGAACCCCCACATTTACGCCGGCCATCCCTTCCAGGCCGACCCCCAGACGGCCGTGTTCTATCCCCTAGGGCTGCTGGTAAGCCTGGTGGCGGGCCGGCAGGGCCTGCCGTTCCTGGCCCTGGAATGGCAGGTCGTCGGAGACTTCCTCCTGGCCGCCACCTTCACTTATCTCCTGGTGCACACGCTGGCCCGTAGCCGGCTGGCGGGCGTCGTAGGAGGGCTCGCCTTCACTATGGGGGGCTTCCTGACCTCCTATCCGGTGCAGCAGCTCCCTATATTGGAGACCGCTATCTGGCTGCCGCTGGCATTGTACGCTATCGAGCGCGGCTGTCGGAGTCGCGGCCGGACGGCATGGCACGCGGCGGCCGGCGTGGCCCTGGGGGTAGCCCTGCTGGCCGGGCATCCTCAGACCTGGCTGCTGGCATTCTACGCCTCGCTGGCGTACTTCGCCTATCGCGCCTGGGGAGCGCGTTTGGAACTGCGGCGCGCCGCCCTGGGCCTGGCCGGTCTCCTCGGCTTCGCCGCCGGCATCGCAGCCGTACAGCTCTTGCCCACGGCCGAGTTCCTCTCCCTCTCCAACCGGGAGCCGCTGGCGTACCACGTCGCCGGCCACGGCTACGACTACGCTTCGCTACTGAATACCTTTCTGCCCCTCTGGCGGACGGAGCGAGGACCATACATCGGCATACTGGCGCTGTCGGTCGCCCTGCTGGCCATGCGCGCTCGTGGAAGGTCCGCCGGCTTCTGGGCCGGCCTCGGCCTGCTGGCCCTGGTGATGTCCCTCGGCGACCGCACCCCCCTCTTCACGGCCCTCTATCGCTTCGTTCCCGGCTTCGCTCTCTTCAAAGACCAGGAGCGGGCTATATACTTATTCTCCCTGGCGGGGGCGGTGCTGGCCGGCTACGGCGCCGCGGCCCTCTTCGCCGGGAAGAGCCTATCCACCCGATGGGCGCTCGCGGCGGCACTGGGGGTGCTGGCGGGCGCGGCAGCTATGGCCGCCTTGATGGAACCCATCGGCCGCGGGTCGCCCGACGCCCGCAATCTCTTCACTGTCTATGCCTTCTTCCTGCCGCTCGCCCTGGTCAGCATCGCCCTCCTCTGGTGGCGGCCAGCGTCGCCCTGGCGCGGCCTCCAGGGCGCGGCCCTTGTCCTGCTGGCCGGGATCGACTTGTTCGTGGTGAACGGCCAGAACAACCTCGACGCCCACCCGCCCGACCTATCGCCTGCCACCGTCGCCGCGGCGGCGGCCCTTCCCCAGGCTGGCCAGCCCTACCGGGTACGGGCAGGCGACCAGGTGGTCTTCGCCCCCAACGAGGCCATCCTGCTGGGTATCCAGAACCCGGCCGGCGACAGCCCGATGGTCAGCCGCTGGATACTGCCGCTGCTGGCCTCCGAGCAGGAATGGCGCCTCTGGCAGTTGTTCAATGTGCAGTACATCCTCACCAGGTCCGAGCTGGGGGCGGGCACCGAGCGCGTCGGGCAGGAAGGCGACCTCAACACCTACCGTATGGCGTATCCCCTTCCCCGCGCCTGGGTGGTGCGGGATGTGCGGGCCATCGAAGACGATGCGGCCGCCCTGGAAGCAGTGCTGGCGCGGCAGTTCAATCCGGCCAAGACCGCAGTGCTAGAGAGAGAGCCGGGGCTGGCGGTGACCGGTCCTGACGGGCCGCGCGACCAGCAGGTGCGGTGGCTGGAGTACGGCCCGCAACGCCTCGATCTGGAGGCGATGACTACCGACGACGGCATCCTGGTGCTGAGCGAGGCATACTATCCCGGCTGGCAGGCGACCCTCGACGGCCGGCCGGTCGACATCTATCGTGCTGACCTGGCCTTCCGGGCCGTGGAGCTTCCCGCCGGCACCCATCGCCTGGTCATGTCCTACGACCCTCTGTCCTTTCGCCTGGGCCTGCTCGCCACCGGTCTCAGCCTGGGCGCCTTTCTCGTGCTGCTGATAACGACGGCGCCGGGCCTGGGGCGAGGGTCGCGCCGGGAGCGCTGATAGACACCGGGCCGAACACCCGTCCCTCAGGGCCGGCCGGGCGGCAGTGGGGCTGCCTCGAAGGACACGGTTGCACCGCTGGCGTTCTCGCCGCGAATGAGCGTTGCCACGCACATAGCAGCAATCGCCCCGAAGATGGCCGTCAGAATGATCATCCCGTCGACGCCTCGCCATTCGGCGAAGAACCCGCCGACGCCGCTGCCGACGAACTGGCCGACGCCGAGGAAGACGGAGTACAGCCCCATTATACTGCCCCGAATGCCGGGGCACTCCTCGGCCAGCCCTCCCAGGTAGACCAACGCCGCCGGTGTGAATCCGCTCACAATCAGCACAGCAGCGCATACCAGGCCCACCAGTGTCAGTATGCGGGCACTGTCCCCTTCAGGGGAGTGATTGAGGAGCAGCATCGCCAGCACCAGGGCGAAGAGGCCGGCCAGGGCGATGGCCATTATCTGGGTAGAGCGCAGACGTCCGAAGGCGAATGCCCAGAGTGAGATGCCGATAACGAAGAGCATGGCCAGGCCGGCGGTATAGAGGCCGATCTCCCGCCCCGTGAAGCCTCCCACCAGTAGCTGGCTAGGGTCGTCGGTCTTGCCCATCTGAAAGTCTAGCTGGCTGAACCAGAGCCCCACGATAGCGTTGACGGATACCCAGGCCGGAATCAGCCGCAGCGCCGACGTGGACCGCAGGACGGCGGTCCATTGTCCCACTATCCGCCTGCCCACGCCGACGACGCGCTTGTCTCTGACGGACCATAGGAGCAGGCCGCTGAGAACGTAAATGCCGATCACAGCCACGAAGCCGGAATGATGGAGCGCGTCCCACAGGATGCCGCCGGTGGCGAACCCGCTGGCTATTCCCATGATGGTTGCCACCTCAAACGCGCTCATCACCCGCCCGCGCAGCTTCTCCGAGTGGGCGGTCTCGGCTGAGAGATAGCTCAGGGTGGACGGGACCGAGCTCGCCGTGGAAAGTCCCTGTAAGAAACGCGACAGCAGCACTAAAGGGATGGTGGGTGCAAGCAGGATGAACTGGACGGCCACGCCGCCGAGGACTGGGCCGAGCACCATGAAGGGCCGGCGTCCTTTGACATCGCTGAGGGTGCCGAAAGCCGGCGATCCGACCAGCTCGGCTGAGTAGAAGAACATTGCGGCCAGCCCGACCACCTGCGCCGGCACGCGGGCGCCCGAGCTCTGCAGCGAGGCCAGGTGTAGCGAGATGAGGGTACCCGCCGCGGCGGCCGCGCCCCGCAGAAGAAAGTTGCCCAGCAGGCAGAGTGCCAGCGACGCGAGGTCGAGCCGTTGCCTCGCTTCTTGTTCACATGTCACGCCCTCTGCCATCCTCGCCGTTCCCCGAAGGATTTGCCCGCCGCTGCCCACCGGGAGCGCTTTGCCTCGCCAGGCGGCCGGTCAAGCCGGCACAGCAGCTAAAGCCCAGGCATCGTCTCCTTGCCAAAGCATTAGCCCTTACCAATTCCTGAACAATGACGGTTCCCTCTCCCTCTGGGAGAGGGTTAGGGTGAGGGCGATCTACCCTCATCCCCGACCCTTCTCCCAGGGGGGGGAGAAGGGAGTTCAGCGCCAGGGGTATATTATAAGGCATTTTGGCTGTGGTTGGTGCGACGCGCGCGGACGCGGTCGCACCAACTGAATGTAACATGTAAACGAGCACTTTGGTCACAGAGCTAAGGGTACAAGCGCACACATGGTAGGCACATAACCCAACTTTAACTTGGTGTTGACTCCGTGAAGCGCCTGTGCTATCTTGGAATCGGGTCAGCCATCAGCCCTGAGTGATTGCGAGCCGACCTGGTGAAGCTGTGGTGTGAGGATGATCGTGAAGGGCAGTTCCCCAGTGTCGGCAAGCACTAAGGTCCGACCCGCAGGGCACGCGGTGGGCTTCTAAGCGTTTGACAGCGAGGCATAAGTCAGTGCCTCGCTTTGTTTTGTTGCTGAGGTAGCCGATCAGTGAACAGTAGCGGGCACGCGCGTTCGCGCGTGCCGGGAAGTCCATCTATAAGGTGTCCGATGCAAGAGGGAAACTTGCTGCGACCTCCTGGCTTGGGAATGGAGGTAACCAGGATGGATCGCGTACTGGCGCTTGTGCTGGCAGGTGGGCAGGGGGACCGTCTGAGCATTCTATCCGAGCAGCGGGCCAAGCCGGCGGTCTGTTTCGGCGGGAAGTACCGCCTCATCGACTTTACGCTGAGCAACTGTGTTAACTCCGGTATCCTCAAGGTCGGCGTGCTCACACAGTATCGCCCTCGATCGTTGTCCGAGCACATCGGCATCGGCAGGCCGTGGGACCTGGACCGCAGCAACGCGGGCGTAGTGCTGCTGCCGCCCTATCGTGCCCGAAACTACGCCGATTGGTACAAGGGCACCGCCGATGCCGTTTACCAGAACATGGACTTCATCGGGGAGCAGCGGGCAGAGCAAATCCTGATCCTGGCCGGCGACCACGTTTACCGCATGCGGTATGATGAGATGCTGGCGTTCCATCGCTACAAGGAAGCGGACCTCACCATCGGCGTGGTCCAGGTGCCGCTGGACGAGACCAGCCGCTACGGAATACTGACGCTGGATGATACCGATCAGGTGGTAGAGTTCCACGAGAAGCCGGACCACCCGCAGTCCAATCTGGCCTCGATGGGCATCTACGTCTTCAATCCCCAGACGCTCATCAGCCGGCTGGAGGAAAACATTCGCCGCCGCTCCTCCTACGACTTCGGCAGGGACATCATTCCGGCTATGATCAACCGCGATCGGGTATTCGCCTTTCGCTTCCCCGGCTACTGGCGGGATGTTGGCACTGTAGAGTCGTACTGGCAGGCGAACATGGACCTCCTGGACGACGGGCCGGAGTTCGACCTTCACGACCCGGAAGCGCTGCTGCGTACCAAGAACGTCGAGCGCCCCCCGGCGCGCCTCGGCCCCCGGGCGAAGGTGGGCCAATGTCTCTTGTCCAATGGCTGCGTCATCTACGGCGAAGTGCGTCGCTCGGTGCTATCCCCCGGTGTGGTGGTGCAGGAGGGCGCCGTCGTGGAAGACTCCATCATCTTCGATGATTCTGTGATAGGTGAAGAGACGGTGATTGATCGATGTATCATTGACGAAGAAGTCTGGATCGGACCGGGCGCCCACCTGGGCTTCGGCAACGACTTCACTCCCAATCGCGACGAGCCCAACTACCTTGCCACGGGCATAACTTTAGTTGGGAAGCGGGCCCGCATCCCGGCCGGGGTACGTATCGGTCGCAACTGCAAGGTCACGCCAGGTGCCCGTGAGGGGGACTTCGCGCGCGACCTCGTGCGCAGTGGAGAGACGGTGGTGGCTGGAGGCGTAGAGGTATTCACCCGCTACGGCGCTGCGGGCTGATGGGACGGCGGGGCGCTTTCACGTTCGTTCTGCACAGCCACATTCCCTATTGCCGGCAGGCCGGCCGCTGGCCCCACGGCGAAGAATGGATACATCAGGCGGCTTCTGAGAGCTACCTGCCGCTTCTGGACGCACTTTACGATTTGCGGGAGGAAGGCTGTCGCTTTCACCTGACCCTCGGCATAACGCCCGTCCTGATGGAGCAACTGGCCGATCCACTGGTGCTTTCGCACTTCCAGGTCTACCTGAACGAGCAACTGGGCCGGGCAGAGGGCGACACCCGTCGGTTCTCGTCGGATGATCCCCGCTCGTCGCTGGCGCCGTTCTACGTCGCGTACTTCGAGCGGCTGTTGGCCGGCTTCACCGACCGCTTCGGCGGCGACATCGTCGGCGCCTTCCGCCGCCTGCAAGACGAAGGCTACATCGAGGTCCTGACCAGCGCCGCCACCCACGGCTATCTGCCCCTGTTAAGCCGCGATTCGTCCATCCACGGCCAGTTGGCCGTCGGAGTCCAGTCATACCGGCGGCTTATGGGGCGGGCGCCCCGGGATATCTGGCTGCCGGAGTGCGCCTACCGGCCGGCCTACTATGCCGAGGAAGAGGGCCGGCGGATACTGAAGCCCGGCCTCGAGCGCTTCCTGGCCGAGCAGGACCTGGGATGCTTCTTCGCCGAGACGCACACGGTGGAGGGCGGCGAGCCGGTGGGCAAGGCCCGCGGCGACGCCATCGGCCCCTACGGGGATATCCCTCGCCGCTACCTGGTGCCTATCGCCGGCTATCGGGAGCCGACGCGCAAGACGACGTACCTACCTTACTGGGTGCAGTCGCCCGAAGTGGCGGTGCTAGGCCGCAACAACCGCACCGGCATGCAGGTGTGGTCGGCCCAGCACGGCTATCCGGGCGAGTTCCAGTACCGCGACTTCCACAAGCGGGACGGCGGCTCCGGGCTCAATTACTGGCGGGTCACCGGCGCCGAGGTCGATCTCGGGGACAAGGACTTCTACCATCCCGAGGCCGCAATGAGCATGGTGGCGTGGCATAGCTCCCATTACGCGTCGCTGGTGGAGGAATTGCTACACGAATTCAGGCAGGAGAGCGGCGAGCATGGCATCATCGTCGCCGCGTACGACACGGAGCTGTTCGGCCACTGGTGGTTTGAGGGGGTGGAATGGCTGAAGCAGACGCTGCGCCGCCTTTGCCAGAGCGAGGTGGTGGAGCTGACCACGGCCAGCGCCTACCTGGAGGCCCATCCGCCGGAGGATGTCCTGGCCCTGCCGGAGAGCTCCTGGGGACAGGGAGGTACCCATTTCACCTGGCTGAATGTAGATACCGAATGGATATGGCCCCTCGTGCACGACGCGGAGCGGCGTATGGAGGAGATGGTCGCGACGCACCGGCGGATGCCGGCTGGCGCCAGGGCAGAGGTGCTGGCGCAGGCGGCCCGCGAGCTATTGTTGCTCCAGTCCAGCGACTGGCCCTTCCTGATCACCACCGGCCAGGCAGCGGAGTACGCTGCCTCCCGCTTTCAAGGGCACCTGGACCGCTTCTACCGGCTGGCGGCTATCGCCGATTCCCCTCACGCGTCCCAGGCCGATCTGGTCTGGGCCCGGGAAGTGGCCGAGGCGGACAAGCTGTTCCCTGATATAGACTACCGGGCCTTCCGCTGCCGCGAGGGCATAACATAGTGCTTGCCCTCGCTGTGAACTGATGGAGGGGAATATGGCTTGGTACGATGACAAGAACCGCGCTACCTATGCAGCCACCTACAAGGATGAGAAATCCCTTCGCAAAGAGTTGGAGGAGGTTACGAAGCACGGCTGGATGATCCAAGACACGTCCAGTGTCGGTAGTCACATCAATGTCGGCCGGACGGTAACCGGAGCCGTTCTTACGGGCGGCATCAGTCTCCTGTTCGGAGCCAGCAGGTCCAAGAAGGAAGTCACGGTGGTCTTCGTTCGCGATCCCCGCTGGGTGGCCCAACGGCAGATCGATGAGGCAGTCAAACCTCTCAAGGACCGGCAATCGGACTATGACAAGGCAGTTGCCGAACTCGGGAAAGAGAGAAACCAGTTCAAGGCCCGATTGGCGACCGCGGGGCAGGGCCAGTCCCTTAACCGGTACTCACTGGAGATGGAAGTCTCAAAAGCCCTGGGACGGCTGATCGACGCGCAGAAGAAGGTGATCAAGCAACGCGACCAGCTGCTAGACGTCATAACGCCGGCTCTTGTTGTCTACAATAATGCGGTAAGTCTGGGGGCAAGCCTTCCCAAGCTCCCGACCCGCCTGGACTCTGAGGTCTCCCGGCTGACGAGCGAGGCAGAGCGAGATGACCATCTCCTGGAGGGGGAGATCCATGTCCGCCAGGTTCAGGAAAACCTAGTTCAGGCGGCTCATTCTTGGAGGGAAGCCTCGGAGAAACTGAGCGACGCGCAGAGAAGACTCGCTTACGCCGACAGGCAGATCGCGAACGCGCGTCAGCTTACCGACTCGGTGCCACCAGAGCAAGCCGACAGGGCTGCAAAGAAGCTAGCCGAGGCGGAACAGGAACGAGCCAAGAGGTTCGCTGACGTGGAGAAGTGGACAGAGGAATCGTCCCGATGCGAGCGGAGCATGAACCAGATCCTGGAGGCGAGATCCCCGCTTCTGGCAGCACTTAGCCTGTAGAAGCCGAAACACTCGGAATAGGAGAGTCGCCTGAGCGTAGCATACACAAAAGTCGTAAGCAACTGGAGGGGGCGGTACAGGTTAGGCGAAATCTATATAGCGAACCTGGCAAAGCACTTCACCACGATCGTCCCGCTCGCCGCTGCGGGCCGAGCCCGCAGCGGGATGGTGTACATACTTAATTGAACGAGGCATATCATTATGACTGATAATAGACGTACTGCCCGCGTGCTGTTCGCGGCGGCAGAAGCAGTCCCCTACTCCAAAGTGGGCGGGCTGGCCGACGTAGCCGGCTCGCTGCCCCAGGCGCTGGCCGCGCTGGGACACGATGTCCGGCTGGTGACGCCCCTGCACGGCGATCGAAAGCCGCCCGGCGACTGGACCGCCACCATCCCCATAACGACGCTAGGGCATACCGAAGAGGCCATTGTCTGGAAGACGACCAACGCCGGCGTGACCGTTTACCTGGTGGAAAGCTCGCGATATTTCCGGCGGCCCTCGGTCTATGGCCAGGCCGACGACCTGGAGCGCTACTGGTTCTTCTCGCAGGTGGTGCTGGAGCTGCCCAATCGCCTGGCCTGGAGCCCCGATATGCTCCACCTCCACGACTGGCATACCGCCCCGCTCGCCTTCGGCCTGCGCAATCGCGCCTGGTCCGACCCTGCCTACCAGGGCTGCTCCTCCCTCCTCACCATCCATAACCTGCGCTACCGCGGGCCGGACCCGCTCACCGACTTCCTCTGCCAGGGCATCTATTACGCCGATCTGGTGAACACGGTGAGCGAGACCTACGCTCGGGAGATCTTGACGCCCGAGTTCGGCGAGGGCCTGGACAAGCTGCTGCGGCTGCGGGAGAACGACCTGGCAGGCATCGTCAACGGCCTGGACTACGACGAGTATGACCCGATCCGCGACCCTTCGCTCGCAGCCCACTACGATGCGCAGAGCACCGAGCGCCGCGAGGTCAACCTGCGAGCGTTGCTGAAGCGGGTGCACCTGCCAGCGGAGCCGCGGCTGCCTACCATAGGATTTGTGGGCCGCCTGACGGAGCAGAAGGGCATCGACCTGTCCCTGGAGGCGCTCTCGCCGTTCCTGGAGCAGGGGCGCGTGCGGGTAGTGGTCCTGGGCCAGGGCGAGGAGCACTACGTGCAGATACTGCAGGAGATGGCCGCCCGCTTCCCGGACCGCCTGGGAGTCGTCCTGGCCTTCGACAACGACGTGGCCCGGCTCATCTACGGCGGCTGCGATATGTTCTTGATGCCCTCGCGGTTCGAGCCCTGCGGCCTGGGACAGCTCATCGCCATGCGCTACGGCTGCGTCCCGGTGGCCCGTCGCACGGGGGGTCTGAACGACACGGTGATCGACTACAGCACCGGCAGCGGGACGGGCTTCGTCTTCGACCGGGCGGATAGCTGGTCGCTGCAGGCGACGCTGGAGCGCGCCCTGAACGCGTACTGTGACGCGGAAGGCTGGCGGGCCCTCGTTCGCCGCGGGATGGCGCGCGACTTCTCCTGGGAGGCATCTGCCCGGAAGTACGAGGCGCTGTACTACCGGGCGATGCTGAGCCGGGGCGTTCCCGTATAGGATATAGATGGCATTCCCACAATTGCACTTCGACGCTGACCGGGCGAGGCGAATTCGTTCTGTGCGTCCCTCGCTCGCCTGACCATAAAGGCTGGTCGAGCCCTACGAACATGGTTGGTCGTCCAGAACACGGAAGCACCGAATGGTACGATGCGTTCCGGGTCCAGTCGATGGCGGCGCTTCGACGGGCCCGCGATGCGGCATACGGCGAGGGCGAGCACATCGGCCAGGAAAGCTTTATGAGGGCTGGCGAGATTCTAGCGCTGGCCCGAGCGGCAGACGTGACGCCTGGGTCGCTGGTACTGGACCTGTGCTGCGGCACGGGCGGCCCCGCCCTCTACCTAGCGCGGAAAACGGGGTGCCGTGTGGTGGGTGTGGACCTCTCCGCGCAGGGCATTCGCCTGGCCGCTTCCACGGCCCGCGCCGCAGGCCTCACCAGGCGCGTCCACTTCCTGGTTGCCGACGGCCTCCGGCTGCCCCTGGCGGCCGCGTTCGACGTCGTCCTCCTGCTCGAGACGTTCCTCGCCTTCGAAGACAAGGCCGCGCTGCTTCACGAGGTGGCCGGCGTGCTATGTCCCGGCGGCCGCTTCGCCTTTACCCTGGAGGAGGGGCGACCGCTGTCACGTGAGGAGCGAGCACGAATGCCCGGCGGCGACGGCATCTGGCTGGTCCCCGAGGACGAATTCCTGCCGCTTCTTCGCTCATCGTGCTTCCGGGTGCGACAGCTCGAGGACTGCACGGCGGCCCACGCGGATATGGCTGGACGCCTGGCCATGATGTATGCGCGCCATCAAAGGGCGATCGCCGCGAGCGTGGGGGCATCGCTGTGCGACGAGACCATCGCTGCGGACGTGCGGTGGGCCGAGCTGCTGCACACCCGGCGCGTCCGCAAGCTGGCAATCGTCACGGAGAGAGCGGCGTAGCATCCCTCGGCAGACACCGGTCCAGGCTTTGACGGCAGTGCGTAGCCTTTGCTAAGATGAGGCGATTCTCCGGCCCGGCACCGCCTCCGGAGCGGACTTCCTCAGGTCGGCCGGGCGGGTACGCACGAGGGGAAAGCCTGAGATCAAGGGATAAGGACGAGGGGAGTGGTCGCCCCGCGGCGCCAGCCCTTCTCGAAGAGAGCATAGGCACCGCACCCAGGCCAGCCCGCGAGACGCAGTGGAGGGGCACGGTCCGCCTGGCGCTGGCGCTCGGCCTCCTCCTGCTCAGCGTGTACTTCCTCACCCGCTCCCCCTATATGCACGTCGACGCCGACGAGGGCATCGTCTTCGCCTCCGTCGAGAACATCGCCAAGCACGGTCGCTTCGACATAGAGGCGCTGGCCAGCGTAGACAAGGCACGCCCCTGGGAGGACGGGCTGGACGGCCGCCAGTACTCCAAGTATGGGCTGGTGCAGGCCCTGCTGCCGGTCCCCATCTACTGGCTGGCCATGCTCCTGGGAAACGTCGGCAATGTGCAGACCGTGCTCCTCATCTCCCCGCTGGTGACTGCCCTCACGGGGGTGATGGTCTTCCTGTGCGGTCGCCGCCTGGGGTACTCGGCCGCGGTGTCTCTGTCTGCCGGGCTGGTCTTCGGTCTGGGCACCATCGCCTGGGCCTTCGCCAAGCGCCTGTACTCGGAGCCTGAAAGCGGCCTCTTCCTGCTGGTGGCCGTCTACTGGGCCCTCTGCTACGCTCGAGACGGGCGGCGCTGGCTGCACGCGTTGCTGGTGGGAGCGTTCCTAGGTCTGGCCTTCGGGGTCAAGCCCAGCAACGCCCTAGTCGTGCCTCTCTTCCTGGGCTATCTGGTGTGGGTGCATCGCAGCGAGGGAGATGGCCGGTGGGCACGACTGGCCCGCTCCGTGGGTCTGGCAGCCCTCGGGTTCCTGCCGTTCCTGGCCGCAGTTGGGGTGTACGACTACCTGAGGTTCGGCAGCCTGCTCCACACGGGGTACGCGCCTTACGAGGGCTTCTCCAACCCGATATGGCAGGGCCTGCGGGGCCTGCTGCTCACCCCCGGGCGCAGCGTCTTCCTTTATTCCCCCGTGCTGCTGGCCTCGGTGGCTGGCGCCGTGCCCTTCGTCCGGCGCCACTCCCGCGACGGGAGCCTCCTCGTGGCGCTGGTGGTCGCTCAGTTGCTTGCCTACTCCGCCTGGTGGGTGTGGTGGGGCGGCTGGGGCTGGGGTCCCCGGTTCCTGGTGCCGGCGATGCCCCTGTGTGTCCTTCTCCTTCTGCCCGTCCTGGAGGCCCTCTGGCAGAGGCGAGATCCTCTGCTGCTCGGCGGCTTCGGGCTTCTGCTGGCCGCCAGCGTGGGCGTGCAGGTATTGGGCGTTGCCGCCGACCCCTGGCTGTATCTAACTGACCAGGACCAGATCGACCCAGATGTCCACGGCATCACCTTCACCGACTGGCGTTACTCGCCCCTGATAAATCAGATCCGATACATCAGCCCTCGGTCACTTGATTTCGCGTGGGTGCCCGGCGGCTCCACCGGCGCGGGCCGCGGCGTGGACTGGCCCCAGCTCGCCCTGCTGGCTGCGTCCTGCCTCCTGGCGGCCGCAGCCACCCTGTCGCTCATCCGCCCGCGGCGACGGGCCACGGCGGCTGCGCTGCTGGCCGTCACTGCCGTAGCCGTTCTCCTGAGCGGCTACGTGTCCCTCCGCCGCAGCTTCCCATCGGTCGAGGAATACTACCTCGGCCTGGCCGCCAACCTCCATGCCAGCGAGCCCGCCGTAGCCGGTGTCCTGTTCGCCGACTACACCCACAACTACGCCTTCCTGGACACGAACAAGACCCGCATCCCCGTCGTCGGCCGCGGCGAGCAGTCGCCGCTGGGCCAGGGCGATCTGGACCGGCTGGATTGGCTGCTGTCCGAGGTGGAGCGGGCCGCTCCGGCCGCGCCGCAGTTGGTGCATATCACCCCGGAGCGGCCGGGCGGCGGGCGCAACGGCTACGAGGGATGGCTCAGGCAGCACGGCTACCTGCTGGACACCACCTGGTACGGACGGGTGCGCTATATGCGGTACGCCTTCCCAGGACGCCATGCCCAGCGAGGGGACGGTAGTCTGCTGCCCCTGGGGGCTGGCTTCGGCGGGTTCGCCAGTCTGCAGCGATACCAGTTCTCCACCGTCAGTTATGACCGGCCGGCGGGCAGCAGCGGCAGGCAAGAATACGCTCTGGTGGCGCTGCTGTGGGAGCCTTCGACTACCGTGGACAAGGATTACACGGTGTTCGTGCAGCTTCTGGATGCCGGTGGGAAGGTGGTCGCGCAGCAGGACGAGATGCCGGCAGGTGGGACCCAGCCCACCGCTTCCTGGCGGGCCGGCCAGCAGGTGCTGGACCTGCACGCCATTCCCCTGCCGGAGAACGCTCCGGCCGGCCTTACCTTCATCGTCGGGATGTACGATGCCGGCAGCGGAGCGCGCGTCCCCATCCTGGCGCCCGCGACGGGCCTTGACACAGACTTCGTCACCCTGGGCACCCTGACCCCGTAGCCTCCATCTCGAGCCGTCAGGGCTGGCGCAGCACCTCGATAACAGGATGTGCTTGTTTCCCCTTTAGCCTGCCCGGGGGCAGAGCCGTGGCCATAGCTTTCTGGGCCTCTCGCGCTCCGGGATCCCCTCCTGTCGAGCTGTTGACAGGGGTGAGCCGCTGACGTAGTATGTCGATGGCCGGGATGCCTGCACCCTCAACGAGGATGGTGATAATCTCCCACAGGGCAGTCGGCGACCACCGGCCCGGTCGAAGCCCGTAAAGCATATGGCACCGCACGCGAGTGAGACCTAGCAGCGAAGGCAGGCCTGGGCCTGCCCCGAATAGAGGGACCAAGTTGAGCACCAGGCAGCAGACATCTGATGTACTCGTGATCGGGGGCGGGACCTCCGGGTGCGTGGCCGCTATCGCCGCGGCCCGCGCCGGAGCCGATACCCTGCTGATCGAGCGCTACGGCTTTCTCGGCGGCACGTCGACCTTCGGCAATCCCTACCACGGCTTTATGGACGGGCACGCGAACCTTGTCGTCCGGGGCATTCCCGATGAGATCGTGCAGCGGCTGGTGGCCGAGGGCGGCTCGCCGGGCTACTTGCGGCATATGCAGTGGGGGCCCGGGTCGCCAGCCGGCATCGAGTACTCCTGCGTCCCCTACGACCACGAGACGCTCAAGTATGTGCTGATCAAGATGTGCGAAGAGGCGGGCGTGCGTATGCTCCTTCACACATTCTTCGATCAGTCGATAATGGATGGCGGCCGGGTGATCGGCGCCAGGGTCTTGACCAAGGCCGGCCGGCGCGATCTCGTGGCCGATATCGTGGTCGACGCGACGGCTGATGGCGATGCTGCTTCCTCAGCCGGCGCCGAGTTCCAGTACGGCGATGAGGAGGGCCAGGTCCAGAACGTCACCCTGCTGTTCAAGGTGGGCAATGTGGACCTGGACCGCGCGCTGGCGGCGCTCAAGGCAGGCCATCCCGCTCTGCGGGGCTGGGGCACCACCCACAACAAGGTCAAGATCGGGCCACGCCTGGGTGAAGTAGAGCCATCGGTGCTCGGGTTCCAGGCCCGCGTCAGCGCCCGCCTCGGGGGCGAGGAAGACGCCGAGCGCGAGATCGTCCTGGCGTGCAGCGGCCTCCGCAAGGGCGAGGCGATGCTGAATCTCACCCGCACCACGGGCATCGACGCGACCAGCCCCGAGGACCTGACGCGGGCCGAGATGGAAGAGCGGAAGAAAGCCTTCGCCGCGGTCAAGGCACTGCGGGAGGAGAAAGTTCCCGGCTTCGAGAGCTGTTACCTGATGTGGACCGCGCCCCAGGTCGGCATTCGCGAGGCCAGGCGCATCGTCGGCGAGTACATTCTGACCAGGGAAGACGTCATCGCGGGACGAAAGTTCGCCGACTGCATCGCCAAGGGGGCCTACCCGATGGATATCCACGACCCCAAAGGCGGGCCGCACGTCTTCACCTTTACCGAAGGGGGCGACTCATACGATATCCCCTACCGCTGTCTGGTCCCCATGCGGGTGGACGGCCTGCTCATCGCCGGCCGCGCCGTCTCCTGCGACCACTACGCCCTGGGGTCGGTGCGCAACCAGGCCACGGTAGCCGCCATCGGGCAGGCGGCGGGCATAGCGGCGACGATGTCGGCCAAGCAGGGCGTCTTGCCACGCAACTTGAATGTGCAGGTCCTGCGAGAGGCACTCGCGGCCCAGGGGGCCTACGTGGAGACTGCCCCTGCCCAGGAGACGGGCCAGCCCGAGCCGCCCCTGCCGAGGGCATAGGCCGGAGGCGAATCGTTCGCCGACAGGCATCGCGGGCAGTTGCCCGGGTAGCCGGAGGGGACTTTCAACCCCTCGTCCTCCACGGAGGACGAGGGGCTGAGGATTCGACCGCTTGCCTCACCCCCGAAAGGGCGACAGCAGGCGGAATGACTCGCTACTTGTCCAGCCAGGCGTAGGTCAGGCGAACGCCCTCGTGCCAGGTGGTGAGCCACCCCTTGACCTTCTTGTTGACCACCACGTTCTTGGGGAAGTACCAGCTCTGGCCGTAAGGGGCCTGCTCATAGATGATCTGCTGGCACCGTTTGTAGATCTCTATTCGCTTCGCCTCTTCGGCAGTGTTTCGCCCATCGGCCATGCATTGGGTGACATTCGCATCATCCCATTGGGCGAAGTTGAATGACCCCTCCTTGATCAAGCGGTAGGAGTACCCGTCGGGGTCCATTTCTCCCCAGCCTCGTCCGGACAGTCCGACCTCGAAGTCGCCCTTTTGCCATTTGGCGACTACTGCGGTCCGCTCGATCGGGTCCAATACGGTGCGAATGCCCACGGCATCCCACATGCTCTTGATCACCTGCGCCGTGCGATTGTCCGGCTCGCGGGCGATGAGGGTCGCGTTCGCGTCCACGCCATTCGGGAACCCGGCGTCCTTGACGAGTTGCTTGGCCTTGTCGGGTTGGAAGCCGTACCGGGGGAGGCTCTCGTCGTAGCCCAGCGTGCCCTTGCCCCAGAAGTAGTAGGCCGGGTAGCCTGCACCGAGGCCTACCGTCTTGGCGATGTTCTCGTGGTCGATGGCATAGAGGGCGGCCTGGCGCAGCTTCACGTTGCCACCGAAGGGTGGCTGCTGCATGTTGAAGAAGAGATACTGCACCTGCGACGACCAGGGATACTCTACGAACTCGAGGTCTGGCGACGCTTTGATGGCGGCGAAGTCTTTGGCATCGATCTCGTCGACGATATCCAAATTGCCGGTGCGGATCTCCACCGCCTTCACGGTCTTGTCGGCCACCCAGCGGAAGATGATGCTATCGAGATAGGGCAGCGGCTGCCCATCTTCGCCCATCTCCCAGTATTTGTCCCACTTCTTGACCGTCATGCTCTCGCCGGTCTTCCACTCGGCGAAGGTGAACGGTCCCGTTCCCACGGGATGGCGGCTGATGTAGTCCTCGCCGTTCTTGTCCACGGCCTCTTTAGAGCTCATCGCCGTGCGATGCTGCGTGTTCAGGTCGCTCAGTCGTTCCAGGAGGCCTGCCGGAGGAGACTTGAGGTTCAAGCGGACCGTGTAATCGTCCACGACAGTCGCGGAATCGAGCGTCAGAAGGTCCGTTTTCGCGGCAGACTTCGGATGACTCAGCATACGATCGATATTCCATTTCACTACCTGGGCGTTGAACGGACTGCCGTCGTGGAAGACGACGCCTTTACGCAGCTTGACCACGACGCTCTTGGGGTCGGGCTGGGTCCAGGATTCGGCCAGCCCGGGCACGAGGGAGAACAACTGGGTCTTCGGGTCCTGCTTGCCTCGGAACAGCTCCTGAACGACCATATCCAGGCCCATCGCTTCCACTGTAACCTGGATTGGATCGAGGTTCGGCGCCCACTCATTCCGCTTGCCCACGCGAAGGGTACCGCCTCGCTTGATCTTCGCCGCCGGAGACGGACTTGCTGCCGGAGCGGCTTTAGTAGCTGCTGGTGCAGCAGTGGCTGCTGGTGCAGCGGCGGGGGCTGCAGTGGCTGCCGCCGGCGCCTTTGCGGGAGCGGCAGTAGGCGCGGCGGCTGGGGCACACGCACTTAACAGAGCTAGTATCGAGACCACACCAACTATCAGATGGATCCATACGCGCATGGGATTCTCCTCTTCTTCCTCAACACTGATTCCCGCGATACGATGGGCCACCCGGCGGGAGAAAGTGACGATGTCTACAACCCGGTCGATGCGCAATTCGTTCTATTTTCAGATGATGCCTCAATCGCCTCCCTTCTTCGCATATCTTGAGCCGGCTTTATCCTCCCTGAAAGGTGGGAAGCAGGGTGAGGGTATCGCCCGGCTTCAACGGCTCGTCCAGGCCTTTCAGCAGCTCGATCATCCGGTCATTCAGGACGGCGGCCACATGCTCGTGCAGGTTGCGGGTCTTCAAATCGAACACGTTGGCGGCAAGCTTCGGGTCGTTCCGCGCCATCCGCTCCAGCAGGTCGCGGACCGTCTCGTTGTCCTGGACGCTCTCCCGCACAACCAGCCGCCCGGATCGGCCCGGCTCCAACTGCTGGCTCAGCCAGGGAATGAACTCCACCGTCACTTCGCTCATCGGCTCAGCCCCATTCCCGTTGAGACCGAATTACGGCTGCGGCGTCGGCGCAGCCGGCAGTGGGTACAGGTCCTCGGCGGCGAACTCCAGTCCATACTTTTGCAGCGTCTGCGGTGTGGGTTTGCCCGTTTGGGCGTCCCACCCCATCAGCTCGTAGTAATTCCGGACCATCCGCTCGAAGTGCGGCGCGATGGACTTGCCGGCGGCCGCGCCGTCGACCGGAGTGGATCCGTAACGGGCTGAGGGCCGGTCGAGCTCAGGGCTGACACCGTGACGGATATTGAAGACCCGCAGCAGGTTCACGGTGCGGCGTCCCACGTCCATCGCCTCGTCGTAGGTCATATCCCAGCCGGTGGAAGCGTTCACGGCTTCGATCACGTTCTGCAGCGGCACACGAGTGCAGAAGCGGCAGACGCCCAGGCAGTCCTCGAAGATCATCCGGCCCTTGGTCACGGCCACCTGCTCGGTCACCTGGTCGGGATCGAACGGGTCTGTGGCTACGCCGGGATCGCCCGGCCCCGGCGGGCTGGTCTCGATGGTGCCGGTGTTAGAGACCGAGGTATCGAGCATCTCCGTCCAGCGGCCGCGATGGTCGTGGCCGCGGGGGCTGTTGCCCTTGAGGGTATAGACGCCGATCTCCCGCGCCTCCTTCCCCAGGCGAGCCGAGGCCCGCAGCACGCCCTCGGCCAGGGTGTCGCCGACGCCGCGCCGGTAGGCGATCATCCGTAGAACGGCTCGCGCGGCCTCCACATCGCCCCATTTCGGCTCCAGGCCGCCGAAGTCGTCCTTGGTGAGGATGCCCCGCTGGTAGCACTCCATCGCGAAGCCGACCACCCAGCCGGCCTCGTTGTTCTCCACGCCCAGGCGGTCGACTTCGTTGCTGAGCACCAGCGCGCCGGCCGGATCGGGGTTGTAGATCACACTGCCCCAGGCCGCCCACTGCTCATACTCCGGTTCCTCGCCCACGAAGCCCTTGTACGGCCCGTCGGTGATCTCGATCATATGCAGGTGGGTCGTCGGGCAAGCCCAGCAGGGGTTTCGCTTTATGTTCCACTGGGCTCGATATTTCTCGCCCAAGAAGTCCGGAGCTGGAGCGAAGACGCTGGTCTGGTAGTTCTTGATAGGCAGCCAGCCGCCGCGCTCGGCGCCGGCGTAGCCCATGCTGGTCCCCCACTTGTAGCCTCTGTTAGTGGGATCGGTGCGGATGGTCTCCATAATGCTCTTGCCGAGCTCGGCTACCTGGTCCTTATCGGCCAGGGCCACGCGCGCCTTGCCCCGCTCGGCGGCGATCAGCTTCAGCTTCTTGGCGCCCATCACCGCACCGGTGCCGTTGTGGCCCGCCACATGGCCCTTGTCGCCGGCTACGCAGGCGAACTTCACCAGGTTCTCGCCCGCCGGGCCGACCCCGATGGTGCTGACGTAAATCTCCTTCTTGCCCAGCGACGAAGCCACCGCATCCTGCATGTCCCAGGTGTCCAGTCCCATAAACGGGCTGGCATCCTTCAGTTCGGCCGTCCCATCGTGGATGTGCAGCCACTTCCAGCTCCTGGCCGCGCCCTGGATGATGATGCCGTCATATCCCGAAAGCCGCAGGAAGGCGCCGAAGAAGCCGTTGGCCTGGGAGGTCACGGCCCCGTTGGTGAGCGGGCCCTTGGTGATGACGGAGTACGTGCCGCCGCCGGAAATCGATGTGCCGCCCAGTGGGCCGGAAGCGATGATCATCCGGTTCTCTGGCGCGTACCAGTCCACCCCGGGAGGTACCTCGTCGTAGAGGACCTTGGCACCGATACCACTGCCGCCCACCCACTTGCGGAGCGTGGCCGCGTCGAAGGTCTCGTCAGTGATACGCTCGTTGGTCAGGTCTACCCGCAGGAACTTGCCGGTGTAACCTGGCGTTGTTGCTTTTGCCATGCTCAACCTCCTACATAATTGCTCGGAACACTGAGCGTAGACCGATTATAGACTGCCTGACCCCAACGTTCAACTCGCAGAGTTGTTTGTCCAGCCGGCCTTTCTTCGCTATAATCGCCCTTGGCGCCCCGGATTCGGGGTGGGAGGCGCCTGTGATTGCGACTACCTTCGGCATATTGGCGGCGGTGTGGCTGGCGGCGGGGCTGGTGGCCTGGAGGGCGCGCTCTGCGACCGGGTGGCACCTGGACATACTGGCCACTGGCCTGTACATTCCGGCCATACTGGGCTTTTTCTGGCAACTGACCTTCCTGCCGGACGTGATGGTGCCCAAGGGCGGGGGCGACCTGGCCTCGTTCCTCTACCCGGTGTTCTCTTTCGCTGCCCAGCAGTGGCAGCAGGGAGTGGTGCCCTTCTGGAATCCGCACCTCTACGGCGGCAGCCCCTTCATCGCCGACATGCAGACGGCCAACTTCTACCCTCCCAATTTGCTCGCCTTTCTCTTCGCGCGGCCCTTCACCTATGAGGTCCTGGAGCTGCTGGCCGTCGGCCACTACTTCCTGGCCGCTATCTTCACCTATGCCTACGGACGGACCCTCGGCCTTGGCCGCGTTGCCGCCTTCGGCTTCGGGCTGATCTTCGTCTTCAGCGGCTTTATGGTGGCCCACCTGGGCCATCTCAACATGCTGGAGGCCACCATTTGGCTGCCGCTGGCCCTGCTGTGCCTCCATCGCGCCTTGCGGCCCGGCGGCTGGGGTTGGAGCGTGGGAACGGGCCTTGCCCTGGGCCTCTCGCTGCTGGCCGGCCACAATCAGATCAGCCTGTACCTGGCCTTCTTCCTGGTCCTCTACTGGCTGTGGGCCCTGGGAACGGCGCTCCGCCCGCGGGGCGCGGCGACTGCGGCAGAAGGCAGCTCGGTATGGTCAACCCTCCTCAGCCTGCCGCTGGCCGGCCTGCTGGCGGTGGGTATCGCCGCGGTGCAGCTCATTCCCACCGTTGAGCTGATCCCGCTCACGGTGCGGGCGAATCTCTCCTATCAGGAAGCCAGCGCGTTCGCCTCCACGCCGGGCAGCCTGCTGATGTTGCTGGTGCCTCATTTCTTTGGCGCCAGCGCGGCCGCATACTGGGGCATCCCCGGCAACCTCACCGAGCTGTACGGCTACGTGGGCCTGCTGCCGCTGGCCCTGGCCCTGGTGGCGCTGCTCACCCAGCGGCGCAGCTCGCCCTGGCTGGGCTTCTACGCCCTGGCGGCCCTCTTCTTCCTGATGCTGTCCCTCGGCGAGAACACGGTCCTGCACGGCTGGCTGTACCGCTTCGTGCCCGGCTTCGACAAGGTCAGGGCGGCGGGCCGCTTCATCCTCTTTTTCGACTTCGGCGCGGCCCTGCTGGCCGGCTTCGGACTGCAAGCCCTGAGCCTGCCGCTGGCGGCGCGGGCACGCCCCGCCTGGCGCTTGATGATGCGGGGGATGGGTGCCCTTCTGGCTGCGGGAGCGCTGGTGGGGGTCCCCCTGGTTTACCACGCCCTCCTCCTCAGCTTGGACAAAGACCCGAACGTGGTCCGCGCCGTACAGGAGGCCCAGGCCAGCCTCAATCTGAGCGTGATGATACTGGCCCTGGTGCTGGCGCTGCTTCTCGCCTGGCGATATGTCCGCGGCCTGCGGGCCTGGGTGTTGCCGGCGGCGATGGCCCTTGTCGTGTTCGATCTCTTCTCCGCCAACGCGGGCTACAACCCGACGACCGAGGACATCCTGGCCAACTACGACCACCCCGCCGCTCTGGAGGCGCTCCGGCAGGAGACGGCCGATTACCGCATCGACACCCAGACCAATGTGGCGGATACCTGGATGCCCGACCTGTCCCTGCTGGAGGGCCTCGACGACATCATGGGCATCTACAACCCGATGCTGCTGGCCGACTACCAGCGCTACTGGGAGAACCTGGGGAGTCGTAGCGTGCCCGGCTACGACTTGATGAACATCAAGTACGTCGTCGGCCACAAAGACATACCGCTGGACATGTCCAAGTTCGAGGTCGCCTACACCGGCGATCCCAACGTGAACCTTTATCGCAACCGCCGCGTACTGCCCAGGGCATTGCTGGTGCCTGATGCAGAGGTGCTATCGCGCGAGCAGATCCTGGCCCGGTTGAAGTCGCTGGACTTTGACCCGAAGCGCGTGGCCCTGCTGGAGGATGGACAGCCACTGACCGGGGGTGCCAGCGCGGGCGAGGTGCTGGGCATCAAGCATCCGAGCGTGAACGAGGTCGTCGTGGGCGTGAGTGCCACGGCACCCGCCTACCTGGTGCTGGCCGACGTTTGGTACCCCGGCTGGCGCGTTTACGTCGACGGGGTGCAGCGCCCGCTGCAGCGGGCCGACTATATCTTCCGGTCAGTGCGCGTCGAGCCGGGCCAGCACGAAGTCTACTTCGTGTTCGTGCCGCAGTCCTGGCGATTTGGACGGTGGATCACCCTGGCTACGCTTGCGCTTATGGCCCTCATCGTGGCGGCGGCGCTCTGGCTGCGGCGGCCGGGCATTCCCCCCCAAGGGCGCCAGTGAGCCCGCCGAAGCTTGCCCGCCTCGACCCTTTCCTGCCGCTGGCGCTGCTGCTCGCCGGCTTCGCCGCCTACCCCCTGCTGAACCCCGGCCTGCCCGTCACCAGTGACGGCCTGCTCCAGCCCTACCGGCTGGTGGAGCTGGACGCCGCGCTGCGGGCCGGCACGCTCTACCCACGCTGGGCGCCCGACCTGTGGCTGGGGTACGGCTACCCGCTGTTCAACTTCTATGCCCCGCTGTTTTATTACCTGGGCGAGGCATTTCGCCTGCTCGGCTTCGACTTCGAGTCCAGCGTGAAGGCGGTGGTCGTGCTGAGCCTGCTGCTGGCATCATCCTCTGCCTATCTTTTGGGACGCCGGCTCTTCGGCCGGCTGGGCGGCGTGGTGACGGCTGCCGCCTACATCTATACCCCGCATTTCCTGACCGAGGTCTTTCACCGGGGCGACTACCCCCAGTTGCTGGGGCTGGCCCTGCTTCCCCTGGTCCTCTGGTGCACCGAGCGGCTGGCCGCGGAAGGGGGACGAAAGTGGCTGGCGGCGAGCGCGCTGTCCCTTTCTGCGCTCCTTCTCACGCACAGCGTCACGGCCCTGCTGTTCGCGCCGGTCTTCGCTTTGTGGCTGCTCTTGCTGCTGGCCGCGGCGCGTCAGCAGCGGGCACTGATACTGGCCCGCCTCGTTACAGCTAACTTGCTTGCCCTGGGCCTCAGCGCCTTCTTCTGGCTGCCCGCCGTCGCCGAGCGCCCGCTGGTGCAGACCCAACGGCTGCTGACGGGCCATTTCGACTTCCGCCTGCACTTTCAGAGCATGAACGCGCTGCTGAGTCCTGTCTCGCCCACAGACCCTCAGTTGCTGAATGCCCCGGTGAGCTTTGGCCTGGGCCTGTCACAGGTGGCCCTGGCCGGCATCGCCATAACCGGCCTGGCTTGTATGATCGCGGGGAGAGCGTTTACCTCGCCGCCTTCCCCTCGCCCGAGTGAGAGGGTAGGGAGTGAGGCCGTCCACCCTCACCCTGACCCTCTCCCAGGGGGAGAGGGTTATGTAGGGGCGCACGGCCGTACGCCCCAGAACGGAGAGATCGTCCCTCACCCTAACCCTCTCCCAGAGGTCGCCGGCCTGCCAGAGGCGGTCTCCGAAGGTCGCCAGACTCGCCTCTGTGACCAGTTGGTGTCCGAGGCGACTCTGGCGAGCGACTCGTCTGGGCGAGGTTCGCCTGTGGCGAAAGGCGACTCGCCTAGGCGAGGAGAGGGTTGTGTAGGGGCGCACGGCCGTGCGCCCCTACGGGACGAAGAGATTGCCCTTCACCCTAGCCCTCTCGCAGAGAAAGAGGGGACCGGCTCCCCCTCTCCGCATACGGAGAGGTCTCCGAAGGCGAATCGCCTGTCGCCAGAGGTCGCCAGACTCGCCATATTCACCAATCTTCGCACAAGGCGACTCTGGCGGGCGACTCGCCGTGGCGAGGACGAGGGGCTAGGGGGTGAGGTCATTGTCCCTCACCCTGACCCTCTCCCAGAGGGAGAGGGAAGCCGGCAACATTCTCCTGCTGAGAGAAGGGGCGAGCATGAGGACCGAGCAGAGATCCGGCGCCCGATCCTCCCCCAACTATGGGCGATCGCAGTCGTGGCCCTCGCCGTGCTGAT
>JAMCWG010000192.1 GCA_023475235.1 Chloroflexota bacterium | reverse complement strand
GTCCTTTCGGCCAGGCGATACCCGATGCCTCGTTCGGTAAGAATGAAGATGGGATTGTCCGGGTTGTCCTCGATTTTTTGGCGGAGGTAACGCACGTAGACCTTCAAAGAGCTGGTGTAAGCCACATACTCTGGCCCCCACGCCTTGGAAAGCAACTGCTGATGGGTGACCACCTTGCCCTGGTTCTGCATCAGGCATTCGAGCAGGCGGAACTCGGTCGGGGAGAGGCGTACGGCATTCCCGTCGACATATGCCTGGTGGGCCGCGGTATCCAGCCACAGCCGGCCGCACACCAGAACAGGCCGCTTCTGGCCGGGACTGGTGCTCTGCACGCGGCGCAGGGCCGCTTTGATGCGGGCATCCAGCTCGACTATGTCGAAGGGCTTGGTGACATAGTCGTCGGCCCCCAGCTCCAGGCCGCGGACCCGCTCTCCCACCTCCGACCTGGCCGAAAGGACGATCACCGGGGTATCGCACATCTGCCGCAGACGGCGGCATACTTCCCACCCATCCAGATCCGGCAGCAGGATGTCCAATATGATCAGGTCCGGCTGGTGCTGGTACAGGCAGCGCAGCCCGTCGTATCCGTTTCGAGCCGTCAGGACCTCGAAGCCGCGGTCAGTCAGCCAAAGTGAGAGCATCTCGACAAGTTCGGCGTCGTCGTCGATGACGAGGATGCGGGCCCGGGGCTGAGCCCCGAGCTGCCCATCGGCAGTCCCCTCATCGATTATCGATGACACCCGCGATCCCGCAGGTGTGAGAGAATAGTCTTCCATCTCAAGTCCTCCTGCCTTCACAAAGGTGATGCCCAGGTTTTCCTCCAGGAGCATCTGGCCAGTCACCCCGACCCTTTCGTTGCGAATTGCGCATCGGATTTGCGACTGCCAGTTCACGCTGCACGAGGCTAGACGATGCTGCGCTGGGGTTCCCTTGCTCGCGCTGCGGGGCTGCACGCCCAATACTGCTACCGACTTGATCTATGAGTAAGCAACACGACTTCGGTGTAGGCAAGCCGAATTGAAGACGCTGTGTGCGATCACCGTAACGGAAAGGTTAAAAACTCCACATCCTTATTCTAATCTTACATGGCAAATGCCATACTTTCTATAGGTATTGCCTGTTTTCGATCAATTTTAACCATATTTTAACCTTTAGTCGGCAACTTTCCCCTTTCGTGCCTCGTTCCATGGAGCAAACGGACGATCTTCGCACCGGTGCAGACAGCAGAGGGCAGGTTTCGTACCTGCCCTCTGCTCTATTATGGCCGACCACGGGTGTCGGTACGAGGACCCCTAGATGAACAAGGGTGACAGCACCAGGGTGATGGTAGCCAGCAGCTTCACCAGCACATGCAGCGAAGGGCCGGCGGTATCCTTGAATGGGTCGCCCACCGTATCGCCGACCACGGCAGCCGCGTGAATGAACGATCCCTTTTTCACGACGTTCCCGCTGTCGTCCGTCATTTCGCCGGCCTCGATGTATTTCTTGGCGTTGTCCCATGCCCCACCACCGTTGTTCAGCACGGTGGCGAGCAGGATGCCGGCCATCGTGCCCACCATCAGGAGGGCGCCGGTCGCCTCTGCCCGCAGAAGAAGCCCCACAATTATCGGTCCGCCCACCGCCAGCACGCCGGGCACCACCATCTGCCGCAGGGCGGCGCGGGTGGTGATGTCCACGCAGCGGGCGTAATTGGGACGAGAGGTGCCGGCCATAATGCCGGGATCGTCGCGGAACTGGCGGCGCACCTCTTCGATGATCTGGCTGGCGGCATTGCCTACCGCCCTGATGGCGAACGAGGCGAACAGGTAGACCAGCATCGCTCCCAGGAAGCCGCCGACGAAGACCTCAACCTTGGACAGGTCGACCGCTGCAAGCGGCTTTCCGGTGATCTCCGCTACCCGGTCAAGGTAGGCCCGGAACAGGAGGAAGGCGGCCAGCGCGGCGGAGCCGATGGCGTATCCCTTGGTCAGGGCCTTGGTGGTATTGCCGACGGCGTCCAGGGCGTCGGTGATCTCGCGGGCGCTGGACGGGGCTCCCGACATTTCGGCGATGCCGCCGGCGTTGTCGGTGATGGGGCCGAAGGTGTCCATCGCCAGAATGTAGGCGCAGGTCATCAGCATGCCCATCGTGGCCACCGCGGTGCCGTAGATGCCGCCCTGGGGTATGCCGCTTTGCGAGCCGAACCAGAAGGCGGCCAGCAGCGCGGCGCCGATAGCGATGGCGGTGCTGGCGGTGCACTCGAAGCCGATGGAAACGCCGGATACGATGTTGGTGGCCGGGCCGGTCCGCGAAGCCCTGGCGATTTCCTGCACGGGCCGCCAGCTACCCGACGTATAGTACTGGGTGATGTACACGAACACGATGCTGGTGGCGATGCCCACCCAGCCGGCGGCGGCGAACCACAGCCACCCATTCCCGGTGACGAACTGCGGTCCGAACATAGCGTAGGTGACGAAGGCCATGCCCCCGGCTGCGAGCAGGCAGGTCATCCAGTAGCCGCGGTCCAGGGCCATCATCGGGTTCTTGTGCTCGCCCCAGGGAACGCCCCAGAGGCCGATGATCGAGGCGAAGAGCCCGAAGGCACGGACCACCAGCGGGAACAGGATCCAGTTCTCCGGGTTGGGCAGGCCGTTGGTCTTCGCGAAGGCATAGAGGGCCACGCCCAGTATCATCGCGCCGATGTTCTCGGCGGCGGTCGATTCGAAAAGGTCAGCGCCACGGCCGGCACAGTCGCCTACATTGTCCCCGACGAGGTCGGCGATGACGGCGGCATTGCGGGGATCGTCCTCCGGGATGCCCGCTTCCACCTTGCCCACCAGGTCGGCGCCCATGTCGGCGGCCTTGGTATAGATGCCACCGCCGAGCTGGGCGAAGAGGGCCACAAAGGAGGCGCCGAAGCCGAAGCCGACGATGAGGAACGGCGCCTTGTCCGGGAAGCTGCCGCCGCCGTAGGCGTAGAAGATGCCGGCCACGCCCAGGAGGCTGAGGGCCACCACCAGGAAGCCCGACACTGCGCCGCCCCGCAGGGCGACGGTCACCGCCTCGCTGAGGCTGCGGCGGGCCGCGCTGGCGCAGCGGACGTTAGACTTCACCGCCACGAACATGCCGATGAAGCCGGCCAGGGCGGAAAAGCCCGATCCCACCAGGAAGGCGACGGCCGTTTCCAAGCCCATTTGGAAGCTGTGCTCGAAGTTGCCGATGAGTGCTCCGATGATGACGGAAACCACCAGGGCCAGCAATGCGATGGTAGTGTACTGGCGTCGCAGGAACGCCATCGCTCCTTCGTAGATGGTGCCGCCAATAGCTTGCATCTCTGCAGTGCCCTGATCGCGCCGCAGCACGTCCCAGGCGAGATAAGCCACGAAGAGCACGGTGGCGAGGCCGGAAACGGGGACGATCCAGACCAGATTGGCCGTGGCCGCCCGCCACCAGCCGCTCAGGAAGCCGCCCACGGCTATGACAACCACCAGAGCCAACAACACGATCGGCGTGTACTGGCTACGCGAGGGCGCCATTGCCCCTTCCTGGGTCGGTCCGGCGATAGCTTGTTTGTCTTGCAGATCCATTCTTCTTGTTGTCCTCCAATCACCGTTAAAGTACTTTTACCAGGCAACATAACAGCAAGACGGCAGCCGTATACGAGACGAAGCTATTATAGCTGACTCCATACTGAAGTATTACTGATCACGGTAAGCCCAAAATGGCCGCTGCTTCGTGAATACGAACACAGCGGCTGGGCCCTCCGGAGACGGCACGCACGGCGTTTCTCCCCCGCGCCCCATTCCCGGTGGGCTAGTTCCACTGTAGTTTATGAAACTGGACAGGGTTTGTCAACTTGAATACAGGGATTCTGCTCCGCGAGGAATTCTGCTATAAAGGGGGGCTGGATAGCATGCATGCAAATGCACCAAGCTTGCGCCGTCTGAGCGTGGCCCTTATAATCATCTCATAGTCATTGCTGGAGAGGATGGTCCTGCCAACCAGCGTGGACGACGTCCCAGTCTCGTTTCCGAGGATGCCGGGTTGAGCCAGAGCAAACGAACATCGCAACTGCCGGTCCAACGATGCCTCTGTGGGGCAAGCCTTGACCCGGCCGAGCGCCTGCGCCAGGGCCGGCCCAGCATTCTGTTCGTGCTGTCTGGTCCATCTGGCGTCGGGAAAGATGCGGTGATCGGACGCCTCAAAGAGTGCGGCGTCCCGCTGCATTACACCGTCACTTGCACTACCCGGTCCATACGCCCTGGCGAAGTCCAGGGCGTCGATTATCATTTCATGTCGGCGGAGTGCTTTGCAGATATGGAGAAGCACGGCGACCTCCTCGAATCGGCCAACGTCCACGGGAATCGATACGGCACGCCTCTGGCCCAGGTGCAAGACGCGCTGGCTACCGGGAAAGATGTGTTGCTGAAGATCGACGTCCAGGGGGCAGCCAAGGTCAAGCAACGGGCACCCGATGCCGTTTTCATCTTCCTTGCTCCTCCTAGTATGTCCGAGCTGATCGGCCGCCTGACCAACCGGCGCACGGAGTCGCAGGCTGAGCTGGAGACGCGCGTTCTCAATGCCTACGGGGAGATGAAGCAGCTACCCGAGTACGATTACGTTGTGGTGAACTATGCAGACCGGCTGGACGAAGCGGTTAGCTGCATTCGGGCGATCATCAGCGCGGAGGGCTGTCGAGTACAGCCCCGCCAGGTCAAGCTGTAAGAAGCTACAGGCACAGGAATGGCGATGCCCTACGCTGAGGTGGTAGTCAACGATCCCGCCAGCCGCGGCGGCAGCACTTTTCACTACTCCCTGCCCGAGCATCTTTCAGTAAAGGTGGGGCAGATGGTGTGGGTGCCCTTTGGCCGGCAGTGCCTCCAGGGCGTCGTGCTCGACATGCCGGACTCTTCCCCGATGG
>JAMCWG010000085.1 GCA_023475235.1 Chloroflexota bacterium | reverse complement strand
GAAGGCCCGCTTCGAGGTCCTGGTGGAGCAGGAGGAGAGCGCCGACGGTGTGGAGCTCTCGGATGGACGGCGCTGCCGCTTCGACGCTGGCGGCGTCGACCGGGTGGAGTTCATAATCGCACCCAATCCGGGGGAGCCGCTGCTGCCGCTGGCCAAGATTGCCTCCGGCGGCGAGCTGGCCCGCACGATGCTGGCCCTGAAGACCGTGCTGGCCCGGGCCGATGCGACGCCCACACTGGTTTTCGACGAGGTGGAGTCGGGGGTAGGCGCGCGCGGCGGCGACGTGGTGGGCCGGAAGCTGTGGTCGCTCGGCGAGCGGCATCAGGTCCTTTGCGTGAGCCACCTGCCCCAGGTGGCGGCCTACGCCGACGCCCACTACCGCGTGGTGAAGAAGACGGTGCCTGCCGCCTCCGGGCGAGCGGATGGAGGCGAGGACGCGCGCACCACCACCAGCGTGGCGCGCCTGTCGGCTGAGGAGCGGGTCGAAGAGGTGGCCGCAATGCTGGGCGGCGCGAGGGAAAGCACGCTCACCGTGATGACTGCCGAGGAGCTGCTGCGGCAGGCCGAACAGTGGAAGGACGAGGCGCGCCCTCATCAGGCAGAGCTGCGGCACACCGCCTGATAGGAAACGATTCCGGGATACGAGAGGCGTAAAGGTATAGCGAATGTTATTGAGAAAAGCCAGAATGGGCGATGTCGAGGCCATTCAGGGCCTGGTCAACTACTTCGCCGAGCGGGGCGAGATGCTGCCGCGCCCGCTGAGCGAGATATACGAGAACCTGCGCGACTACTACGTTGCGGAAGTGGACGGCCGGCTGGTAGGCTGTGTGGCCCTGCATATCAACTGGTCCGACCTGGTGGAAGTGAAGTCGCTGGCCGTGGACGAGGCATGGCAGAACCAGGGTGTGGGCCGGGAGCTGGTCGAGGCGTGCCTGCACGAGGCAAAAGAGCTGGGCCTCAACACCGTCTTTGCCTTGACCCTGGCGCCGGACTTCTTCGAGCGACTGGGATTCGTGCGCGGCAACGTGGATGAGCTGCCGCGCAAGGTGTGGGTGGAATGCTACCGTTGCCCCAAGTTCCCCAAGTGCGATGAGATTGCGATGCTCTATCGCTTCGATACCGAGGGGACTGTTTCCTGATCTTCACCGGCGCGGCGATGTCGTGCCGACCAAAGAGACCTGCCCAGAACGATTGATAAGGAGAGGGAATGAACCGCGAGCGCTTGCTGGCCACTTTTCTCGAACTGCTGCAAATCGACAGCCCCTCTGGCAGCGAGGATGCCATCGCCCAGCACCTGATGGGCCGCCTGCAGGCCCTGGGGTTCCGCACGGCCCGTGACGAAAAGGGCAACGTCCTCGGCTGGTCGGGCGAGCCGGGCGAGCCGCTGCTGCTCAATGCCCATATGGACAACGTGGCGCCTTGCTGCGGGGTGAAGCCCAGGGTCGAAAACGGCATCGTGCGCAGCGACGGCACTACCGTGCTGGGCGGCGACGACAAAGGCGGCATCTCCGCCATTCTCGAGGCGCTGGAGAGCACGGCCGGACGCCGCAAGCTAGCGCCGGAGGTGCTGTTCACCGTCCAGGAGGAGGTTGGCCTGCAAGGGGCCAGGGCCGTCGACGCAGGCCAGTTCCGGGCAAGGCGGGGGCTGGTCCTGGATAGCGGCGAGAAGCCCGGGACGGTGACCATCCAGGGGCCGGGCCAGGACGCCATTCACGCGACGATCATCGGCCGGGCGGCCCACGCCGGGGTCTGCCCGGAGAACGGCATCAATGCCATCGTCGTGGCTTCGCAGGCCATCGCCAGGATGAAGCTGGGGCGCATCGACTTCGAGACCACTGCCAACGTCGGGATCATCCATGGTGGGCTGGCCCACAATATCGTGCCAGAGCGCGTGGGTATTGCCGCGGAGGCGCGCAGTCGAGACGAAGGCAAGCTGGTCGCCCAGACCAAGCACATGGTGGACCTCTGGCAGGAGGCTGCTAAGGCGGCCGGGGCGCGGGCCGAGGTGACCGTGGACCGCATCTACGATTCCTTCAAGGTGGACGAGAGCGATCCCCTGGTGCAAATGCTGCTGGAGGCGGCGCGCCGGGTCGGCCTGGAGCCGCGCACGACAGCCACCGGCGGCGGGACAGACGGCCACTATCTGTGCAAGAAGGGCATCACTGCCGTGGCCCTGGGCACCGGCACGCGGGACGTACACAGCACGACGGAGAGCATAGCGCTTGCGGACCTGGAACGGGTGACTCAGTGGGTGGAGGCGGTGCTGGTGGGATGAGCGAGCTGAACGAGGTAACCCTGAGCAGCGAACAGGTCTATGACGGCCGCGTGGTCAGCCTGCGACTGGACCGCGTGCGGCTCCCGGACGGCCGGGAGGTGACCCGCGAAGTGGTCGAGCACCGCGGCGCGGTGGCCATCGTCCCGGTCGAGGACGATGGGCAGATAGTGATGGTCCGCCAGTACCGGACACCGGCCGGGAAGATATTGCTGGAGATACCGGCCGGATCGATGGAGGAGGGGGAAGACCCCCACGCCTGTGCACAGCGGGAGCTAGAGGAAGAGACGGGCTTGACCGCCGATGTGCTCGAGCCGCTGACCTTCTTCTACAGCGCACCGGGCTACTGCACTGAGGTGATATACCTATATCATCAGGCGCGCGGGCTTCGTCCTGCCAGCCGCCAGGCCGATGACGACGAGAACATTGTGGTCGAGCGCGTATCTCTGCTGCAGGCGCTGGCGATGGTGCAGATGGGCGAGATCTGCGACGCGAAGAGCATCGTCGGCCTGTTGATGGTGCGGGGGTAGGCACTCGCCGATGCCGAAGATGCCTACCAAAGTGGCCGAGTCCGCCGGCGGGGTGGTGGTCCGCCGCGTGGACACGGGGCTGGAAGTGCTGCTCGTCGGCAGTACCACCACGTGGGGTCTGCCCAAGGGCACGCCCTCTGCCGGCGAGGAGCGGACCCAGACCGCGCAGCGCGAGGTGGAGGAGGAGACCGGGCTGGAAGTGGAGGTGCTGGAGCCCATCGGCAGCATACGCTACTGGTTCGTGGCCAACGGGCGGCGGGTCCGCAAGACGGTATACTACTATCTGATGAGGGCCATGGGCGGTGACACCTCCCGTCACGACTGGGAGAACGAGCGTATCGGCTGGTTCCCCCTGGAAGAGGCGCTGCGAGTGATGACCTACCCGAACGAGAAGGAGATGGTGCGACAGGCGGGTGAGCTGGCCGATAAGTGGGTATAGCAGGCGCCTATGGACGAGGATAGCGTGGGCCGATCGGCAGAGTTGCCATCCGACCGGCTGGCCGCCCTGCTCCTCCCGCGGCTGTCGCGGCCGCCCGCATCCCCGGCCCGGCCGGCGCTGGTGATGCTGGCGGGGCTGCCCGGCGCCGGCAAGACGCACCTGGCGCGGCGCCTGGTGGAGCGGCTGCCCTTCGTCGTCGTCGAGACCGATTGGGTGCGGAAGACCCTGTACCCGCACCCCACTTACTCCTCCGGCGAGAGCTTCATCGTCCACGAGGTAGCCTACCGTCTCATCGCCGCGCTGCTCGCCGAGGGACAGCGGGTGATCTTCGACGCCACCAACCTCAAGGAAAGTAACCGGCGCCGGGTGTACGGCATTGCCGAGAAGGTCGGCGCCAACCTGGTCCTCGTGCATGTCGTGGCCGCGCCGGACGTCGTGCGAGAGCGTATGGAGCACCGCCAGAAGTCCCCCGCTCCCGAAGAGCTATCTGACGCCGGCTGGGAGGTATACGTGCGCTTCGCCGCCGAAGAGGATCCCTTCCGCCGCCCGCACGTGGAAGTGGACACCGCCCGGCCGCTGGACGGTGCCGTCGACGAGATCGTGCGGCTGGTGGAAGCGGAAGGGTAGCGGTGCAGTGGAGGATGTGCTGCTGTCACGCGCCGCCTCTCAATCGGCGGACCCGCTGTTGAACCCTTTAGAGGTCACCAGTGTTCTTCGGATAAGCTTTGCTCAGCCCTGTGCCATTGTGTGTGCAGTTGCATAGGCTGCGATATAATGCGCGCGAATCCGTCGTTTGGTAGGGTCGATGTCGATCGTGCTGGCCGGGCGAGCCGCGTGGCTTCCGCTCTTCTCAAACCGTTCCTTTATGGCGATCTGGCTGAGCCGCGGCCTCGCCAGCATTGGCGAGTGGGTCGGCGCTCAGGTGGCGCTGATGGCGCTCGTCTACTACCTCACCGACTCCGCCTGGGCGGTCTCTGTCCTGCAGTCTATCCACGCTGTGCCGGTGCTGCTGTTGGCCCCGCTGGTGGGCGTGCTGCTGGACCGCTGGGACCGAAAGACCACGCTGATGCTGGCCCACCTCACGCGTGGGGCGCTGTTCTTCACCCTCGCCTTCACCAATGACCTGCCGCGCATCCTTCTGACCTACCTGGGCGTGAACCTGGCGATGCTCTTCTTCGTGCCGGGCACCTCCGCCATCCTGCCCGGTATCGTGGGACGGCAGCAGCTCGTCGCCGCCAACTCGCTCACCTCCACGACTTCGAACATTGCGATGGTCTTCGGCGCCTCTCTCGGCGGCGCGATCATCCTGTGGGCCGGCATACCGGTAGCCCTGGCCGTGGACGGCATATGCAGCGTGGTGGCCGGCCTGGGCATCGGCCTGGCCGTGGTCCCGCCGATACGGGACACGGCCGGGGCCAGTATCTCCCGCTTCGCGCAGGAGCTGGTTGCCGGTGCCAGATACATGGCCCGGAATCGTCTGGTGGCAGCCGTAGTGGCGATGAACGCCCTGATGGCGATGGGCACCGGCGCCATAAACACGATGGCCATCGTCTTCGCCAGCCGGACCCTGGGCGCCGGCCCCGCCGAGTATAGTATGCTGCTTACCGCCTCCGGCCTGGGTGCACTGACAGGCACCTTGTTGGTGGTCGGCTGGAGCGGCCGTGCCCGGCCACGGCAGACGTTCAACCTGGGCTTCGCCCTACTGGCCGTGGCCGTCGTGAGCATTTCCCTCAGCAGGACTGTGCCCGTCGCGGCGGCTGCCTACTTCATAGCCGGACTGGGCCAGGTAGGCGTCAACATTATGGCCAACGTGATGGTGCAGCAGAGCTCTGCCGACCGGTATCTCGGGCGCGTGTTCGGCTTCATGCAGATGGTGCGCCACGCCGCCTCGTTTCTGGCCGTGGCCTCGGCCGGCTGGTTCTCGGAGCTGGTGCCGGTGGAGATGGTCCTGCTGGTCATCGGGGTGGTCATGGTGGGGTCGGCGACCCTCAGCTTCCGGCTGGTCCACCAGCGACCGGCGCAGTCAGCAGTCACCCGGAAAGCATCCTTGGAGTAGACAGCCGGCTCGGGGTTGCCTTCAAAGAGTAGATAACGGCCATCGCTGTCCGCCTGACTTGGGAGGTACGCAGTGAAAGAACGGCGACGCTTGATGCCCATCTTAGCCGTTGTGGCGGTTGTCGCAGTCATCCTGGCCTACCTGGCGTACCGGCAACTGGCCGGTGGCCCAGGACCCGGCGTCATCACCGCCTCCGGCACCATTGAGGCCGACGAGGTGGCTATCGCGGCCGAGATCGGCGGCCGGGTGGTCAGCCTGTCGGTGGATGAGGGAGATGCGGTGCAGGCCGACCAGGTGGTGGTCCAGTTGGATGATACCCTGTTGAACGCGCAGTTGAAGCAGGCCCAGGCCAGCCAGGGCGTCTCTGTGTCCAACCTCAACCTGGTGCAGGGCAAGACCCGGCAGGAGGACATTGACCAGGCGCGGGCCGCCCTGGCGCAAGCCCAGGCCAACAAAGACGGCGCCCAACGGGCCCTGGACAACGCCATCGCCATCCGCGATAACCCGCAGGACATCAACACCCGCATCGATGCCGCGCTGGCCGAATACAACTCGGTCAACGTCGATGGCGCTCGAGTAGCCTGGGAGAACGCCGTCGCCCAGGTGCAGGACCCGCAGGACATCCAGACCCGCATCGACGCCGCGCAAGCCGCCCACGACTCGATCAATGTAGAGGGAGCGCGGCAGGCCTGGCAGGACGCTTTGGCGCAGCGGAACGATCCCCAGGACCTGAACCAGCGCATCGCGGCCACCCAGGCCCAGCTCGCCGCCGCCGACAGTCAGGTGCAGCAGGCCAAGAACGCCCTGAACCAGCAGTATATCAACCGCGACCGGACCTGCGGGCAATACGGCAAGAACTCATCGGAGTGTCTGGCAGCCAATGCCGGCGCCGCGGCGATGGCAGCGGACGTGCAGACGGCCCAGGCCAACCGGGAGCAGGTAAAGCGCAACCTGGATGGCGTGCTGGACCAGAAGAATAACCCCATCGTCTTGAATACGCAGGTGGACGCGGCCAGGACCGCCTACGATACGGCGGTCGCCAGCAAAGAGGCGGCGCGGCGCAGCCTCGAGACCTTGATCGCTATGCGAGACAACCCCCTCAGCCTGACTACGCAGGCGGACGCGGCCAAGGCTAATTACGACACAGCGGTGGCCCAGAAGCAAGCAGCACTGCGTAGCCTGAACACCCTGATCGAGATGCGGGATAACCCGCTGACGCTCAATAGCCAGGTGGATGCGGCCAAAGCTCAGTTGGACGCAGCGGCGGCGGCCGTCAATGCAGCGCAGGCCAAGCTGACACAGCTTGAGCGGGGGGCCACACCGGAGCAGATCGATGTGGCGAAGGCCCAGGTAGCCCAAGCGCAGGCGGCGGTGAGAGCGCTGCAGGTGCAGAAAGACAAGATGACCCTGCGCAGCCCCATCAACGGCACGGTGAACAAGCGCAGCATCCACCAGGGGGAAGTGGCCGCGGCCGGCGCCACGCTGCTCACTATCATCGATCTAGACAGCCTGCACCTTACACTCTACATCCCGGAGCAGGAGATCGGGCTAGTGCAGTTGGGGCAGAAAGTTGCGGTGAGCGTGGACGCGTTCCCCGACGAGGTGTTTCAGGGGCAGGTCTCGTTTATCTCCGCCCAGGCCGAGTACACCCCGCGCAACGTCCAGACCAAGAAAGAGCGGGTGAACCTGGTCTTTGCCGTCAAGGTGAGCCTGCCGAATCCCGAGCATCGACTGAAGCCCGGCATCCCGGCGGACGCCGCCATTGGCCGCTGACGGCGCTGGAGAAGACGATGCTACAGCGCATTTGGGCGATGGTCTACAAGGAGTTCATCCAGATCCGACGAGACCGGCGGACCTTGGCCATGGTCCTGGCTCTGCCGGTCATACAGCTCCTGATCTTCGGTTACGCCATAAACACGCAGGTACAGCACATCCGGATGGTGGTCAACGACCAGTCCAAGGACGCCGACAGCCGGGCTTTCGTCGACGCCTTCGTCAACACCACCTATTTCGATTTGGTGGAGTATCTCGATAGCGACCGCGCCGTGCGGGAGTCCGTGGATAGCGGCAATGCCAAAGTTGGGTTGCTGATTCCTCCTGATTTCTCGGCCAACCTGCGGGGCGGACGGCAGGCCCAGGCTCAGGTGCTCATCGATGGATCTGACCCGAACACCGCCCAGACGGCTCTCTTTGTGTCCAGCTCCATTGCTCAGGTGCGGGCCGCCGATCAAGTAGCCGCGATCCTGAGCAGGATCACCGGTCAGAGCGGTGTGCAGGCGGCCATAGATCTACGGCCGGTGGTCCTCTACAATCCGAACATGGAAAGCGTCGACTTCATGGTGCCCGGTCTGATCGGCCTGATCTTGCAGTTCCAGGGCACCATCCTCACTGCCTTCTCCATAGTGCGAGAGCGGGAGCGCGGCACTCTGGAGCAACTGATCGTCACCCCAATTCGGGCCTGGGAGCTGATGTTGGGCAAGCTTCTGCCCTATACGTTGATCGCCATGTCTGTAGTGCCAATTATTGTCGGAGTAGGCGTATTCTGGTTCAAGGTGGAGATGGCGGGGAGCTTCTGGCTTCTGCTGGCTTTGGCATTCGTCTTCCTTCTCGGCACCCTGGGCTTGGGGATGCTGGTGTCCACCGTCTCCCGTACCCAGGTCCAGGCCATGCAGGGGGCTCAGTTCATCCTCTTGCCGTCGTTCCTCCTGGCAGGTTTTTTCTACCCGGTGGAATCGATGCCCGCATTCCTCCAGCCGCTCTCGTACTTCATTCCCCTCACCTACTTCTTGCGGATTATCCGCGGCATCGTGCTGAAGGGGATCGGGCTGGAGTTCTTGTGGCCGCAGGTCATACCGCTGATGCTGTACAGCCTGGCGCTGTTCTGGATCAGCGCCAGGCGCTTCCAGAAGAGGCTGGAATGATGGACGACCTGGCAATCGTTGCCGACAACCTGAGCAAGCGCTTCGGTACGACCGTAGCTGTGGACGGCCTGTCCCTTGAAGTGAAGCGTGGCCAGGCGTACGGCCTGGTGGGGCCGGATGGAGCCGGCAAGACTACTGCGATACGCTTGTTGGCCGGGCTCCTGCTGCCTGCCAGCGGATCGGTGCAGGTCCTGGGAACGGACGTAGTGCGCTACCCGGAGCGCATCAAGGAGCGCATCGGCTATATGCCGCAGCGCTTCGCACTCTACGGCGATCTGACCGTCGACGAGAACCTGACTTTCTTCGCGAGGCTATACCAGGTGCCCCGCGAGGAGTGGGCATCCCGCGCCGACCGTCTCCTCTCCTTCAGTGGCCTCCATCCCTTCCGGCATCGCCTGGCTGATAACCTATCCGGGGGGATGAAGCAGAAGCTGGCCCTGGCCTGCACTCTCATTCATCGTCCGGAACTGATACTGCTGGACGAGCCCACGACCGGCGTGGACCCGGTCTCCCGCCGGGAGTTCTGGCAGATCCTGTATGGCCTGCTGCAAGACGGGATAACCGTACTGGTCTCAACACCCTATATGGATGAGGCAGAGCGGTGTAACATGGTGGGCTTCATAATCCGGGGCCGCATCCGGCTGGCCGGCACCCCGGCAGAGCTGAAATCCGGTCTGCCGTATCGGCTGCTGGAGCTGCGGTCGCCGGCTATCTCCACCGCCAGACGCGTGGTGGCGACCGTGCCGGGAGTGCTCGACGTCCAGCCCTTCGGCGACGCCCTGCACCTGGCGGTGAGCGATCCGGCCTCGGCCGTGCCCATAGTGCAGGCGGCGCTGGAGCACGATGGGGTGGCGGTCCACAGCCTGCGAGAGGTAGCGCCGTCGATGGAGGACGTCTTCTTCCAGATGGTCAGGTCCAGGTAGGCGCAGCCGTGAGCACATCTGTAGAGTTGGCGGTGGAGGCGGAAAGTCTGACCAAGCGGTTCGGGGATTTCGTGGCCGTGGACCGCGTCGACCTGCGGATAGGTAGGGGCGAAGTGTACGGCTTCCTGGGCCCCAACGGGTCGGGAAAGACCACTACTATCCGCATGCTCTGCGGCCTGCTCGTTCCGACGTCGGGCCGGGCCCGCGTGCTGGGCTTCGACGTCGCCCGCCAGCCCGAGCGCATCAAAGAGCGCATTGGCTACATGTCCCAGCGCTTCGCCCTTTACGAGGACCTCTCGGTGTGGGAGAACCTGACCTTCTACGCCGGCGTCTACGGCGTGGAGCGTAGCCGGTGGGAGACTGCTCTGGGCGGGGTCGTCGAGATGGCCGGACTGCGCGGTCGTGAAAGGGAACTGGCGGCCAATCTATCCGGCGGCTGGAAGCAGCGGCTGGCCTTCGGCTGCGCCACAGTGCATCATCCGCCCATCCTCTTCCTGGATGAGCCCACTGGCGGCGTGGACCCTGTCTCCCGGCGGGAATTCTGGGACATGATCTACTGCCTGGCAGAGGAAGGGATCACGGTCTTCGTCACCACCCACTATATGGACGAGGCCGAGCACTGCTACCGGCTGGGGCTGATGCACCAGGGGCGGCTGGTGGCGGAGGGCAGGCCGGCGGAGCTGAAGGCGACTCACTTCCGAGGGCAGCTCCTGGAGATCGAGTGCGAGCCGCTGGTGACCGGCCTGGAGCGGCTGCCGGGGCTGCCCGGCGTGCGGGAGGTGGCGATGTACGGGGCGCGGCTGCATCTGGTGGCAGAAGAGGGCGCCGACCTTGAGCCGGCCATCCGGCATGCGCTCACAGAGAGCGGGGCCACCGTCGGCTCCATCCAGCGCGTGGAGCCTTCCCTGGAGGACGTCTTCGTCTCGATAGTAGGCACGAGGCCGTCACAAGGGGCCGTTTAACCACCCACGCACAGAGACGCAGTGAGACGTTCGTGTTCATTCAGGTCGCTTCCCTCCGTGCCTGCATGCCTTGCGTCTGTGTGGTTCAATTTATCTGGCGTAAAGGAGCTGGGGGCAGGGACAACGAGGTCTCTGCCCCCAGCTTTGGGGGTGCGTGGTGCGGTCCTTTAAACACCAGCCGCCGCCGCCTGCGTTCCCGGCGCCGTTTATGGAAGCGGCGGCCGATGTCTCGCTAGTCGAGGTTCTGCCGCAAAGTGTCCACCACTTCGCCGGCGGCATTGCGAACGGTAACCTCGAGCGGAGTCTGTCCCGGTAAGCTGTGCGTGGCGCACCCCAGGCAGGGGTCGTAGGCCCGGAAGGCCATCTCGACCCGGTTCAGCATGCCCTGTTTAACCACCTGGCCGGCCTTGATGAACTCCTGCGCCGCCTGCTTGATGGAGATGCACATCGCGGCGTAGTTGTTGCCGGTCGCCACGATCAGGTTCGCCTTCTTGACCAGTCCGTTGTCGTCGGTCTGGTAGTGATGGATGAGGGTGCCCCGGGGCGCCTCCACGATGCCTACCCCCTCGGTCGGCGTGGCCGTCGGGATGGTGCGCACGTTGGGGCTGGCCACTTCGGGGTCCTCGGCCAGCTCGAGCAGCCGCTCCGATGCGTACAGCAGTTCCACCAGCCGCGCCCAGTGATTGGCCAGCGTGGCGTGCACCGGCTTGCCGCCCAGCGTGTTGAACAGCCGCTCGTACTCGGCCTGGGCCAGGGGCGTGGCCATGCCGTCCGACGCATTCAGCCGGGCCATCGGCGCCACGCGGTAGATGCCGCTGTCGGGCCCGGTCACGAAGCCCTTCCAGCCAAGCCTCTTGAGGAAGGTGAATTTCAGGTAGCTCCACGGCTCGGTGTGCTCGCCGATGTAGTCCAGATAATCGGCAGGCTTGAACTTGACGACCTCCACGCCGGAAGGGTCCACGACTCTCAAGTCGCCCTCGTAGAAATTGACCTTGTTGTCGGCGTCGACCATCCCCATATAGTACGACTTCATATCGTAGGGGCCGTTCACGATCAAGTCGACATAAGCCTCATTATTCAGGACAATGTCGTCGAAGACTTTGAGGGTGAACCTGGCGAACTCCACGCAGGACCTGGCCTTGGCCTCCACGTCTTTGCGCTCGTCTTCGGTGATCGCCCGGCTCATCCCGCCGGGGAGGCCGCAGACGGAATGGGTAGCTTTGCCGCCGATGAGTGCCTGTATCTGCTGGGCGTAGGCGCGATGCTTGATGACCTCCAGGCCCACGTCGACGCCGACTTTGGCTATCACGCCCAGGATGTTGCGCTGCGCTGGGTCTGCATCCGGCCCCAGCACGAAGTCGGGGCCGCCCAGGGCGTAGAAATGGGCGATGTGGGAGTGGATCATATGGGCCGAGTAGTAGAGCTCCCGCAGCTTCTTGGCCACCGGCGGCGGGTCCACGTGGTAGACGGCGTCCGTCGCCTTGACCGAGGCCATATGGTGTGCGCCGGGGCACACGCCACAGATGCTCTGGACGATGCGCGGCATCTCCTCCACCGGGCGTCCCTCGGTGAACTTCTCGAAGCCGCGCAGCTCCGGCACCTGGAGATAGGCGTTCTTCACATTGCCTGCGTCGTCCAGGAATATCTCGATCTTGCCGTGACCTTCAAGCCTGGTGATCGGATCGATGCTTATCTTTGATGCCATAGCTCTACCCTACTTCCCCGCGGTCCCGACACGCTTCCGCTTCAGGAGCGAATCGGCCATTCCGTATCGATAGAATGTGCCTGCCGGGTCCACGATCTCTTCCAGCATGGCGGCGACGCTCTCCGGCGTATCGCCCTCGTAGATTGAGGCCACGGCGCTTACCAGCTTGGCGCCCTGGTCGATCACCCCGGCCGGCGGGCCGAAGCAGCCGCGGCAGGGCATGTTAGCCTGGATGCACTGGGCGCCGCAGCCCTCGCGGGTGGCCGGCCCGCAGCATATCAGCCCCTGCTCCAGAAGGCACTTCTGGGGCTCCGGGATTATCTGGTGCGGGCGGTAGATACGGGTGATCTTCTTCTCCTGCTTGACCCGCGGGCAGACGTCGCAGAGGGTCTTCTCGCCGGCTATCACCGCCCCCGGCGGCGGCAACTGGCCCGTGGCGATGGCGTTGACCGCCGTCATTATCAGGTCGGGCGTGGGCGGGCACCCCGGCAAGTAGTAGTCCACCGGGATGACCTGCGACAGCTTGGAGACCTCCTCGTACAGCACCGGCAGCTCGAGGTCTCCCTCGGCCACCCTGGTGTGGGGCTGGGGAAAGACGGGATGCCCGTTGCCGACCACCGACTGCGCTTCGATGTAGACACGGTCCAGGATCTCGTCCTTGGTGGTCAGGTTAGCCAAGCCGGGTATGCCTCCCGTGCAGGCGCAGGAGCCGAAGGCGACCATCACCCTGGACTTGGCGCGCAGCAGCCTGGCGATCTCCTCCTGCTCGGAAGAGCGGATGGCCCCGTTGAAGAGGCACACGTCTATGCTTCTGTCCGCCATCGCCCGCACATCGTCGTACTTGAAGTCCATGGCGCACGGCCACAGGACGATGTCCGCCGCGGCCGCGATGTCCAGAATCTTCTCGTTCACGTCCAGCACGGCTATTTCGCAGCCGCCACAACTGGCCGCCCAGTAGAGAGCCCATTTCTGCTTGCCCATATCCACTTCTCCGTTGGCCTCCGGTCCCCCCTTCGAGGCCGGCCTGCCTGGGACGCCTCCTGCCCCTCACACCCGCGACCGGGCTTGCCTGGATGTCTCGTCAATGGCTTGTGTTCCAGCCCGGCGCCCCCCCGGCAGAGATGAAGGCTGCGATGGGGTGCCACCGGGTTTACACTCAACCGCCCGACAGTTGACAGCGCCTTTGCTGGTCTACCTGCTGGAAGGCTGAAGGAAACAAAGTAAGCCTCCTAGCCCGCCGCCAGTGCCGCGACTTCCATCGCGGCTGGCTTTGACGGCGCGGCAGGCCGGAACGGGCCCAGTGCCCGCACCTGCTCGGTCATTTCGTTGGCCAGGGCCTGGAACCGGTCGCCCTCCGAGGCCGAGACCCATTCCAGGCGCACTCGCCCGTCCTCGATGCCGAGCTGATCGAGCATTTTCTTAAGCAAAGGTATCCGCCGTGCTGTCTTGTAGTTGCCGGTCGAATAGTGACAGTCGCCCGGGTGACAGCCGCCGATGAGCACGCCGTCCGCTCCCTGCTGGAATGCCTTCAGGACGAAGGTGGGATCGACCCGCCCGCTGCACATCACCCGCACGATGCGCACGTTCGGCGCGTACTTCATTCGGGAGGTGCCGGCCAGATCGGCACCGGTGTACGAGCACCAGTTGCACAGGATGCCGATAATTCTCGGTTCGAAGCTCATACCAGGACTCCTTCAATCTCCGCAAGGATCTGCGCGTCGGTGAAGTGGCGGCTGACGATGGCGTCGGAGGGGCAAGCCGCAGCAACGACGCCGCAGCCCTTGCATACGGCGTCGTTGATGACCGAGACCTTCTTCTCCTCGTCGAAGGTGATGGCGCTGTAGGGGCACAGCTTGTTGCAGACGCGGCAGCCGGAGCACAGCTCGGCCTGCACCATCGAGGTTGCCGCTTCCACCTGAATCTTGCCCTTGTTCATCAGCCCGACGGCCCGCACCGCCGCGGCCGCCGCCTGGGCCACGGTATCGGGGATGTCCTTCGGCCCCTGGCAGCAGCCGGCCACGAACACGCCGTCGGTCATCGAGGCGACGGGGTCCAGCTTCGGGTGCCGCTCCAGGAAGAAGCCGTCCTGGCTGCGGCTGATGTTGAACATCCGGGCCACTTCGGCCGTATCCGAGCGCGGCTCCAGCCCGCCGCTGAGGACCACCATATCGACCGGTATGCGGACCTGGCGGCTTACAAGAGTGTTCTCGGCCTGAACGATCAGCTTGCCGACCTCGTCTATCGTCTCGGGCACATCGGTCACCTCGGCCGGCCGGCCGCGCACGAAGGTGACGCCCTCTTCCTGCACCCGGTTGTAGAACTCCTCGTAGCCCTTGCCGAAGGCCCGCAGGTCCGTATAGAACTCGAACACCTTGGTGTCGTGGCCGACGCGGTCCTTCACCAGGTGGGCGAACTTCATCGAGTACATGCAGCAGACCCGCGAGCAGTACTGGTGGTAGTTGGTGTCCCGGCTGCCGACGCAGTGGATGATGGCGACGCTCTTTGGCTCCTTCCCGTTGGCCATCAGTATCCGGCCGGCGGTCGGGCCGGAGGCGTTGCACATCCGCTCGAACTCGAGGGCGGAGATGACGTTGTCGAGGCGGCGATAGCCGTAGCGCATATCGGCCGATGCGTCGAACAGGTCGTAGCCGGTGGCCAGCACGATGGCGCCGACGTCCAGGTCCACAAAGCGGTCCTCCTGCTCGTAGTCGATGGCGTTGGAGTCACAGAATCTCTCGCAGACCCTGCAGCGCCCCCGCTGGAAGTACAGGCAGTTGTCGCGGTCGAGCACCGGGATATTGGGCACCGCTTGGGGGAAGGGCCGGTAGATGGCCTTGCGCTTGCCCAGGCCTTCCTCGAACTCCGAGGGGACCCGGCCCGGGCATTTCTCCTCGCAGATGCCGCAGCCCCGGCACTTCTCTTCGTCCACGTAGCGGGCCTTCTTCTTGACCTTCACTTTGAAGTTGCCCACGTAGCCCTGGACGTCCACGACCTCGCTGTAGGCCAGCAGCTCGATGTTCGGGTGCTGGGACACCGAAACCATCTTCGGCGTCAATATGCAGGCCGAGCAGTCCAGGGTGGGGAAGGTCTTGTCCAGTTGGGCCATATGGCCGCCGATGCTGGGATCCCGCTCGACCATATAGACCTTGAATCCGGCGTCGGCAATCTCCAGCGCCGCCTGGATGCCGGCCACGCCGCCGCCGATTACCATCGCCGCGGGGGTAACGGGCACTTCCCTCGTTTGCAGGGGCTGCTGCCAGACCACCCGGCGGACGGCCGCGCTGACCAGTGCCTTCGCCTTCTCGGTGGCCTTCGCCTTGTCGTCCGTCACCCAGGAGCAATGCTCCCGGATGTTGGCCATCTCGAACAGGTACGCATTCAGTCCCGCCTGCTCGCAGGCCCGCCGGAAGGTGGGCTCGTGCATCCGCGGCGAGCAGGAGGCCACCACCACGCGGGTCAGCCCGTGCTCTTTGATGTCATCCTTGATCAGGGTCTGGCCGGGATCGGAGCACATATACTTGTAGTCCCGGGCGAGCACTACGTCAGGAAGGGACCTGGCATACTCGGCGACCGCAGGGCAATCGACCACGCCGGCAATGTTGCTGCCGCAGTGGCAGACGTACACGCCTATTCGTTCCCTTGTCTTCCCTTTTCCGTTGTTGTCCTCCACCTTTCCCTCCTACACGTAGGCCGCCAGTAGCTCGGTGGCGGGGATAATGTTCTTGTCGAGCCCGAGGGCTTGGGGATCGATCCCCAGCGCCAGTCCGATCAACTGGGTGAAGTAAAGCACTGGCAGGTTGTACTGGGCGCCGAACTTGCGATTGACCTTGCCCTGGTAGGCGTCCAGGTTGAGGTGGCAGAGCGGGCAGGCGGCGATCATCACCTGAGCGCCGTTGTCGGTGGCGCTTCGGAGCAGCTTGTTGAGCAGCCCCAGGGCGATCTGCTCTTCCGACATGATCAATCCCCCGCCGCAGCAGCGGCTCATCAGCGGGAACTTGACGGCCTCTCCGCCGAGCGCCTCGACCAGCGTGCCCAGGGACTGAGGAAACTCCGGGTGGTCGAACCCCACGTCGGGGCGCACCAACTGGCAGCCGTAGTAGGTGGCGACCTTCAGGCCGTGGAGGTTGCGCTGCACCCTGGAGGCGATGGCTTCCAGCCCGACATCGTTAAGTATCACTTCGGCCAGGTGGCGCACCTTCGTGCCGCCGTGGTACGATAGCCCGCCGGCAGCGAGTGCCGTGCCCACTTTGGCCCTGACGTCCGGGTAGTCCTTGAGGTACCTGTTGGTCTTGTGCAGCACTGTGTAGCAGGCGCTGCAGGGCGCGACGAGGTCGCCGCCCTGTCCTTCTGCCAGGGCCAGGTTGCGGCCCGAGAAGCACAGCGAAAGCAGCTCATCGATGGCGAAGTAGGCCGTGGACCCGCAGCAGTTCCAGTCCTCCAGGTCCTCCATCTCCAGACCCAGGACCCTGCACACCGCACGGGTCGAACGGTCGTAGCTGATGCCAGTCGATTCGAGGGAACATCCCGGATAGTAAATATATTTCATTGGCTGATGCCTCCCAGTTCCTGCGCCTTCCGCACTATGGTCTGGAGCTGCGCCTGATTCTTAATTCTGTGGGGGAAGAGAGGCAGGCGACCGTGCGTTAGCAGGCCGATGCCGATGGGGGCCAGCGGCAGTGCAGTCAGCGGGTTGGTGCGGAAGTAGTAGACGCCGAGCATTGTGGCCTCATGCACGCGGCCGAAGCGATTGAGCACGTCCACGAAGGAGCGGGCCATTGCCAGCGGTCGGTTCCCCCGCTTTGCCATCTTGCTCTGCCAGGCCAGGTTTTTCAGGACGTACATCAAGTCGGTGTACTTGACGCCGCGCGGGCAGCGGACGGTGCACAGGTAGCACGATGCGCAATACCACATTGAGTTGCTGGAGAGCACCTGGTCCCGCATCCCGGCGCGGATCATCGCGATCAGCTCTCGCGGAGTGTGGTCCATCTCGTTGGCGTTGGGGCAAGACCCGGTGCAGGTGCCGCACTGGATGCAGAGGTCCACACCCTCGCCGCCGGGGATGGACCGCACCTCCTCCAGGAACCCGTACTCGGCCTTAGGCTCGCCTCCGTCGGCAGTCGCGAGCCCAGCGCCGCGTTCTATTTTCTCTTCTATGCTTGCGCTTGCCATAGCCTCTTTACACTCCTGTTTGCCGGGCGCTCCGGCTCACCTGGCCGGCGCGCCTCCTCAAGCGGCTGCCCTGCGCAGGTTGCACAGTGCGCAGTTGCGGCACTGGTGCTTCATCTCGCCGCACGCCATCTGTATTGCCAGCCAGCAGGGCAGGTAGCTGCGCGCGTAAGCTGGGCAATTCAGACGCTTCGCCATCGAGCACTGCATGAGCTCCCAGCAATGGGTGCGGCGGATCCGCTCCTTTGCGGAATCCCGTTCGTCTTCTCTGATCGTCACTCCCTCCAGCGCCAGACCCTGCAATAGGGGCCCGCTGGTGAGAGCCCGGTCGCCTCGTAGCCAGTATCCCAAGACGAAGAGAAGCATCACGGGAATGCCACTGACTATCGCCATTCCGAGTATCAAGCGGGCGGCGTTCTCCAAGCCTTCCACACCTGTCCTCACGTCCAGCGTTTTCTCGCATTCCGATAGCGAGGTTTCTCTCCCCGCCGGATATAGCTTAGCATCTGGCGTGGCCCAATCCATCTGTTGTAGCGCGTAATCTTATGCGCGGCAACAACTTAGCAGCGTATCGGGCTGCTAAGTAATTTCGCCTATCTGTCCGGCACGTTAGACCTACGCCAGTTTCGGGCATTTGATCTTTTCGGTAAGTCCTATGGGCTTGCCGCGCTCGAATGGACGCGCCGTGCCGCCGTTGTGTTTCACGTTGTGTTATGATTGGCGATGGTGCCAGCAATGTTATAATGGCCTGAGAAGTCTCCACGAGGTTGTCGGATGAGCAAAGCAGTATCAGACGATTTGAGTGCCAGCGCAGTTGAAGCCGCAGGTATCGACCTCAGCCGGATAGACCCGCTATCCGAGCTTATTCTCTCTGCCGAAGAGGCGCGCCAGCAGGCGAAGCTCGTGCTCATTCCCTCGGAGAGCGCCTGCCCCCCGGCTGTTCGCCGGGTCCTGGGCTCCGTCTTCACCGGCCTCTATGCCGAGGGCCTGCCGGAGCCGCGGGCCACCAGCGCTGAGGAGGAGAGCTCCCTGGAGTTGGAGTGCCAGCTCGCGTACTATCACCGCTATGCCGACCGGCGCTACTATCAGGGCTGCGACTACGCCAACTTGATGGAGCGGCTGGCCCGCCGGCGGGTGGCCGAGCTCTTCGCCACGGATGATGTTCCCCCGGAGCGCATCTACGCTAGTGTCCAGCCGCTATCCGGCGCCGCTGCCAACAACGCCGTATACGAGGCATGCCTGACGCCGGGCGATGCTATGATGGGAATGGACCTGACCCACGGCGGGCACCTCACCCACGGCAGTCCGTACAACCGCTCCGGCAAGTATTTCCGAGTGACCTCGTATGGGATCGACCCGCGTACCGGCCGCATCGACTACGATGCAGTCGCCGACCTGGCCCAGCGGGCGAAGCCGCGGCTCATCGTCGCCGGGGCCAGCGCCTATCCCTGGGATATCGACTGGCCGAGGCTGCGGGAGATCGCCGATTCCCTCCCGGAGTCGGCCCTGCTGATGGCCGACATCGCCCATCCGTCCGGCTTGGTGGTGGCTGGCCTTTTCCCCAATCCAATCGGCTATGCCGATTTCGTCACTTTCACCACCCATAAGACGCTCATCGGCCCGCGCGGGGCGGTCATCCTCACCACCGATGCCGATCTGGCTGGCCGCGTTAACCGGGCGGTGTTCCCCGGGGAGCAGGGCGGCCCCCATATGAACAACATCGCGGCGATGGCCCTTGCGTTCAAGCTGGCCGCCACGCCGGAGTTCAAGGTCCTGCAAGAGAAGACCGTCGCCAGCGCGCAGGCGCTCGCAGCGGCCCTCCAGAAGCGCGGGTTGACCCTGGCCTACGGCGGCACCAACACCCATCTGCTGCTGGTGGACCTCAAGACCATCGGGCGCGGCGCGGCGGCCTCGTCCTGGCATGATTACCCTCTCAAGGGGGATATTGCGGCCCGAATACTCGACTTGTGCGGCCTGGTCTGCAACAAGAATACTATTCCGGGCGACACCAATGCGGGCGACTCCAGCGCCATCCGCCTTGGCCTGACCTGGGCGGTGCAGCGCGGCCTGGGCCCGGAGCAGATGGACGAGCTTGCCGGCATAATTCACGACGTGATAACCCGCATCGAGGGGTTCCGGTACATTGGCCCCGCGGGCGACCTGCCCCGCGGCAAGGTTGAGCTGGGGGTGATCGAGGAGGCGCGCGGGCGCGTGCAGGCCCTGCTGGAGTCGACTGTCAATCCTCCGCTGAGGGCCACGCCGCCGCTGCGGGTGAGCCTGGATGGCGCCGACGGCGATGCCGCGGCTGCCGCGGTTGCCGTGAGGGAGAGCGTCGCGCTGTTAGGCCTGATCGACAGCGGCGTCCTGCGGGTGAGCGGCGAGCGGGCGCGGGCCTTCCTACAGGAGACGCTCACCGCCGACATTATACGGCTGAAGCCGGGGCAGGCCTGCAGCAGCCTCCTTCTTGACCGGGAGGGGAAGACCATAGCGGCGCCGCTGGTGCTGTGCCTGGAGTCCGGTCCGGCCGGCCGGGCCCGCTATCTGCTGGTGACCGATGCGCCCGAGCGCGTGCGCTCCTGGTTGAACGCCCTGTCCGACGGCTATGTCCGCTTCGACGACGACATACTGGCCAAGATAGATGGGCCGGTGGTGGTCGAGACGCTGGACGATGTCCTTGCCCTGGCCTTGCGCGGCCCGCGGGCCGCTTCAGTTGTCGCCCGGCTGGCCCCGGGCATCTCCGGGATGCGCTCCGGCACCTTTGAAGAGGGGAGCGTGGCAGGCGCGTCGGCGCTGGTGGCGCGGGCGGATGAAGATGTTGATATGCCCTCCTACGCGCTGCTCACCTCCCGCTCCGAGGCCAGGACCCTGTGGACGGCGGCACGAGCCGATGTGGAGGCGACGGGCGGCGTGGCCATCAGCGGCGCCATGGCCCTCGACGGCAGGGCCCCGGCGGGCAGGGCCGCCCTCAGCAAGCCGTATTTCGTGGGGCAGGCCCGCCTGGCGTTGCAGTCGCCCCCCCAGGCCGCGCCCAAGCCGGCCTTCCGCTTCGATCTGCCGCAGATGGAGCCCCGCCCCTCGGCCCTCTACGATGAGCATCTCAAGCTCGCCCCCAGGCGCAACATGATCAACTTCGCCGGCTGGCTGATGCCGGTGCGCTACACCACGAGCGGCGAGGAGCACGCCGCCGTGCGCGAGCGGGCCGCGTTGTTCGATCTCTCTCATATGGGCGTGCTGGAGTTCAGCGGCGATGGCGCAGTCCGGTTCCTGGACATGGTTTGCGCCAACTACGTCCCCTGGCTGCAGGTGGGCCAGTCCCACTATTCGTTCGCCCTCGACGTCGACGGGCAGCCTATGGATGACATCTTCGTCTACAAGCTGGCCCTCGACCGCTATATGGTGGTGGTCAATGCGGCTAATGCCGAGAAGATGGAGGCCTGGTTCCGAGCGGTGAACGAGCGCCGGGTACTCATCGACCGGCAGCGCCCCTGGTGCGAGGTGGACGCCACCTGCACTATCCGTAACCTGAAGGACCCCAGCGCCGGGGCCGACCAGCGGGTGAACATGGCCATCCAGGGCCCAAGCTCGCTCGCCATTCTCCAGTGCAGCGTGGACAATCCGAAAGCCGCGGACGAGTTGTGTCGCCTCAAGCGGTTCAGCGTGATGGAGGCCAGCTTTAGCAGGATTTCAGCTATCGTGGCGCGGACCGGCTACACCGGCGAGCCGGTAGGCTACGAGCTGTATGCGCATCCGGAAGCGGCCCCGGCCCTCTGGAACCTGCTGCTGAGCAAGGGGAGGGACTTCGGCATGCTGCCGGCGGGGCTGGGCGCCCGGGATTCGGCCCGCACCGAGGCCGGCCTGCCACTGTACGGACACGAGTTGGCCGGCCCGCACGACATCTCGCCCGGCGGTGCCGGCTACGGAAGCTTCGTCAAGCTGCACAAGCCGTTCTTCATCGGCCGGGAGGCATACATCGCGGCCGAGGACGCTCGCCAGAGCCAGATCGTGCGCTTCCGGGTCGGCGCCACCGGCGTGCGGATGGCGCGCCAGGGCGATCCGGTGGTGAACAGCCGGGGCGTCTACATCGGCACCGTCACCAGCAGCGTCGCGGTCGGCGGCGTCCAGGTGGGTATGGCATACGTGGACCGGAAGTACGCCGAGCCGGGCACGCGGATCGCCATCTTCCCGGTGTCTGGCCAGGCGGGAGAGCGTGAGATCGCGGACCCGGCAGCCCTCTCCCCCGGCCGGCGGGCGATGCTGCCCCTGGACGCTACCGTGATCGAGCGGTTTATGTCGCCGAAGGCGACTGAGCCACAGGTGCGGGCGAGCTCGTGAAAGACCAGGGTCCCCTCTCCCTCTGGGAGAGGGCGAGGGTGAGGGGATATCCTGCCCTCATCCCCACCCCTCGCCATAGGCGAGTCGCTCTCCGAAGGCGAGTCGCCTATGGCGACCTTCGGAGACTTCTCCCAAAGGTCGCCAGAGGCGACTCGCCGTGGCGAGGAGAAGGGAGCCGCGACATCCGCTCTCCCGGCCACGGCGAGGCCAGGGTGAGGGGCGGTCCATACTTGCCAAACACATTCGAGAGGTGTTCATAATGCAGACCATCCAGCGGCACCAGTTCAGCAGCGTCCTCGACCGCCGCGACGCGCCGGTGGCTACCGTCGATTCCGGCGAGACTATCGTGGTCGAGACCGAGGACGCTCAGAATGGCTACTACCGGGTCCCGGGGAGCCTGCAGCCGGACCGGCTGGCCCTCCGGCCCGCCGATGTGTATCCGGTGAGCGGACCTATCTTCGTGCGGGGCGCGGAGCCGGGCGACACACTGGCGGTGCGGGTGGACGACATTCAGGTGGACGAACAAGGCATCACCGTCGGCCGCGCCGGCGGAGGCCTGCTGGGCGACTGGATGCGGGAATCCAGAGGGATGCTGATACCGGTGGTCGACGGCGTGGCCCATTTCGGCGGGCGCGTGAAAATTCCCGTGCGGCCGATGATCGGCAAGATGGGGACGGCGCCTCCACTGGAGTGCATTCGCAGCAGCACGCCGGGTCCCCACGGCGGCAACATGGATGTGGTCGACATAAGAGCGGGCAGCACCCTGTACCTGCCGGTGTACGTGCCAGGGGGCCTGCTGTACGCTGGCGACGTGCACGCTGTGATGGGAGATGGCGAGGTCTGCGGCACCGGCGTGGAGATACGCGCTCGCCTCACCCTCACTCTAACCGTGCGGAAAGGGCGGCCGGCGTCGATGAGCTGGCCGCGCCTCGAGACGGCCGACGATATCATGGTGATCGCCGCCGACAAGCCGGCCGAGGCGGCGGCCCGCCTGGCCTGCAAGGATATGGTCCTGTGGATGGAAGAGGAATACGGCTTCGGCCGGGCGGAAGCGTATCTGCTGTTCAGCCTGGTCGGCGACCTGCGCATCTGCCAGTTGGTCAATCCGCTCTACACCGTCCGAGCGGTAATGCCCAAGCGGTATCTGGTGTCGGGACCAGGGGCTTAAAAAGGATGACCAAAGAGGAAGTCGCCGAGTTAGTTGAGGCCTGGTCATAATTAGGGACCTGCGCCGGATGGCGATCCGGCGCAGGTGCTCCGTACTATATGGTTGTGAGACCCTAGCACGGAGGCAACCATATGGTAACCCAAAGCTCGATCCTTGTCGCCCTGTTGACGGTGATCGACCACATTCCGATGCCGGCCCCT
>JAMCWG010000179.1 GCA_023475235.1 Chloroflexota bacterium | reverse complement strand
CCACAGGCCGACCATGCGGCGCGGCGAAACGGCACGGAAGTCAGCATAGCCGATTTCGACGAAGCGATGGACAAGATCGTCCTGGGGACCCGCCAGGCTACCGTGATGAGCGACGACGAGCGGCGTCTGGTGGCGTATCACGAGGCGGGCCACGCGTTGGTGGCCAAGCTGACCCCCGGAGCGGACCCCGTCAGTCGCGTGTCGATCATTCCGCACGGCCAGGCGCTGGGGGCGACCCAGCAGCTACCGGAGGAAGAGCGCCACACCTATCCTAAGGACTACCTTACGGGGCGGCTGGCGTCGATGCTGGGAGGTCGAGCCGCGGAGGAGCTGGCGTTCGGCCAGCCCACCACGGGCGCGGAGAGCGACCTGAAGCAGGCGACCTCGCTGGCGCGCCGCATGGTCGGCCTGTGGGGGATGAACGAAGAGCTGGGGCCTGTGTCCTACGGCGTGGGAGAGACCCACCCCTTCCTGGGAAGGGAGCTAGGACAGCCGCGGGAATACGCCGAGGCAACGGCAGCGCAACTCGACCGAGCAGTCCGCAAGCTGGTCGAGGAGGCCCAACAGCGGGCGTGCGGTCTGCTGGAGACGCACCGCGAGGCGCTCGACGCGCTGGCCGGGGAGCTGGTCGCGCACGAGACCGTGGATGCCTCGCGCCTGGACGCCCTGCTCACGAGTGTCGCCCTCAAAGCACAGGACGCCGGCCAAAAGGCTTAGCTTCCCGGCAGCGCGCTCCCTGATAAGCTTACCACCTCCCACTCCGCCTCGTTTTGGCTTCTTAGGACTGGTGGCGTCTGCGAACGGACAGCTTCGGGTGGGCCGGGTCGGTGTTTTCCAATACTGCGTCTGCCAACTCCTGAGGCCGCACTGTCTCGAGATAGATTCGCTGACCAGGGACATAGCGCTTCCAGTATCGTTCCAGAATCGCGTCCACCGACCCGAAGAGGGCCAGGTCCCGCTCGCAGGCCCGACGGACAACCTCATCGACGGCCACGTCGATGAAAATGCTGAAATCCCAGCAGTCATTCAGCTCGGGGCGCAGCAGGAATACGCCGTCGAAGAGGAGCACCGCGTTCGCAGGGGCATCGCACGGCGGATCCTGCACACGCTTGTCGGTACGGAAATTGAAGATAGCTGTCTGGTATTGCCGGTCGCCGCCGGGGCCGAGAGGCTCGAGGAGCAGCGCGCGAATGGCCTCGTGGTTGAATGAGTCCAGGTAGTAGCCTTCGGGCGAGTCCGCTCCCCGCCGGTATCGCTCGGCACGAGGCCGGTGGAATCCATCGATGGATGCGCGCAGGACCGGTCGCCCAAGTCCCTCGATCAGGGGGGACAGCTCGTTTGCCAGCGTGGTCTTCCCCGAGGCATCTACGCCGTCAATCGCCACCCGAACAGGATGCACGCTCTCGATGCGGACGATGAGCCTCGCAAGCTGGTCGACGATCTCCTGGCGCGTCACAGTTGCCCCCCGATGGGCCGCAGCGGAAGCGCAGCCCTCAGAGAATATCCTTCAATTGCAGAAGAGACGATATCCTCAGTCTCTCCTCGCATCCGCCCGTGCTGTTATCTCGGTCCAACAGAACGGAGAACATTCCAACCCGCATCGCTCAGACCTTTCTGCCCACAGCGGAGTTTGCTGACAGAGCCTGGCTCGTAAGAAGCGCCGCCTGATGTAGCGTGCGAATGTCCTTGCATCGAGTTGCAGGGGCTCTGTCCGGCAGCGGCGCGTGCACGCTAAGACTTAGGCAGCTCTACTCTCGGCTAGCAACTCAATTCTAAAGTCTGCCAGTTTTCATGATGGTCCCTTACTGCCTGATGGTCTCGGTTAGTTCCAGCAAGGCAATTGTGGGGCACATCCATTCAGGCGTCCATATGCAAGAAGTATAGCAGCCTTCCAACATAAACAGAAGAACGCTATACTGGGCCTAATGGTCTCTTGTGAAAATGGCCCTCACCCCGGCCTCGCCGAAGGCGAGTCGTTCTCCGAAGGCGAGTCGCCTCTGGCGACCTCTGGCGACCTCTCCCAGAGGTCTCCGAAGGTCCGTAGCGCCGGGCCGTGACGGCCCAGCGCAGGTCGCCCAGGCGACTCGTCTGCCAAAGGCGGACCTCGCCACGGCGAGTCGGGCGACTAGCGTCGCCTCTGGCGACCTACGGAGACCGCCTTTGGCGGGCCTTTGGCGAGATACCCTTCGGGCACGACTCGTCTGCCAGAGGCGGACCCGCCTTTGGCGGGCCGTGGCGAGGAGAGGGGGCAGAGCCGTTTTCATCCCCGATGGTGGCGGCGGGCTGCCGGGGGAACTGTTCTGAAAATGGACGAGCATTTTCATCGCGGTGGTGCCCTGAAAGGGCATAGCAACTTTTCAGTGTCGCGAGGTAGCAATCTTATGGCACTTGGGATGCCCTGCCCGTGGCCGATATCAAAGGCAGCCACCTTGGCTGCGATGCGGGCCAGAAGCCCCCAATAGGAATGCGTCGCCAAAGCAGCCCTTGAAAGCGCAAAGCATGAACGAAAACGAGCTCATCGGCGCCAGCCAGGCGGGTGACACCCCCGCCTTCAACCAGTTGGTGGTCGCTTACCAGACGCAGGTATACAACCTCGCCTACCGTATGCTGAGCGAGCCGGAGTCGGCCGCCGACGCCACGCAGGAAGCATTCCTATCGGCCTACAGGCACATTCGCCAGTTTCGGGGCGGCTCGTTCCGCGCCTGGCTGCTGCGGATCGCCACCAACGCCTGCTACGACGAGCTACGCCGCCGACGGAGGTCACCGCAGGCCGCCTCTCTGGACCAGGCGATGGATGAGGAGGGGACGCCCGAGCCTCCCGACCGTGACCCCACGCCGGAGGAAGCCGTCCTACACCGGGACCTCCAGCAGCACCTTCAGCGCGGGCTGGCCGGCCTCCCCTATGAGCAGCGTGTTGTCGTGGTCCTCTCCGACGTGCAGGGGCTGTCCTACGAGGACATAGCCGAAGTGACCAATGCCTCGCTGGGCACCGTCAAGTCGCGCCTCAGCCGTGGCCGCGCCCACCTGCGCGACTTCCTCGAGCGGTCGGGGGAACTATCGCCGGCGCCCTACCGTCATGATTAGTGGAGGTGCGCCTCCTGAATTCCGGCGCGTGTCCGGTGGTGGGGAGGCATCTGGAAGAGGGGATGGTCTGAAGCAGTGAATGCCGACTGCGGCCGAATTCGGCCCTTGCTCTCAGCTTACATAGATGGACGCTTGACCAAGCAGGAGCGGGCTATCCTTGAGATGCACACTGAGGACTGTCCGGAGTGCGCCGAGGAGCTGCGGTCACTTCAGGAGACCGTCGCGCTGCTGAAGGGACTGGAGGAAGTGCCCGTGCCCCGCTCGTTCGCCCTGCCGGAGACGGCCCGCGAGCCCCTCGGCCACGCGCGGGAGCGAGGTCCCTGGCGTCTACGGCCCGCCGGCTGGTCCGCCCTCGGCTACCTCCGTCTGGCCACGGCGGCCGCGGCTGCCCTGTTCGTGGTGGTTATCGCCGCCGCGCTGCTGGCCGCCCCGGTGTCCGCGCCGTCAGCCAAAACGGCTGTGGCCCGGCCCGCAGCGGCTCCGCAGGCCCAGGACGGCGCCGCACCGTCGCTATCTGCCGCGCCCACGCCGAGCGCGCCGCCTCTCCGGGCTGCCCCTGCAGCGCCGGCAGGTCCGGCGACCAGCGTCGCTACACCCGAAGCAAAGAGCAAAGGACCGGCCTCAGGGGCCGGCAACAGTGCGCCGGGAGCCTCACCAGCACCGCCAGAGCAGGCGACGCCGGCCCCTACCGCGGCCGCGCAGGCCTCTGAGTGGGCAGGGCAAACGGCGACCTCCGAAGCAGCAGGCACTCCCCCGGGCCCGCCTCCCCTCCTGCCGTACGCCGCGGCGCTGGGCGGCCTCACGCTGGCACTGTCGGCGGCCACCACTATTGTCTGGCTGAGGCGACGGCGCGGCCAGCAATGACGACGAAAAACTCGTCCAAAAAATACCCCATCTGGATGTAGCAATTCGCCGCGCGCCGTGCTACAGTAGCATCTACATGGATCCGATGAACCTGCTCCGGGAGGTGAATTGTGTCCGAGCTCTCATCCCGCATCGCCGCCGCGATCAACGCCATCCCAATCGTCGACACGCACGAACACCTCTTTTCCGAAGAAGAGCGCAGCCGGGCGGCCGTCGATTTTTCGTACCTGTTCCCCCATTACGCCTCTAGCGACCTTCTGTCCGCCGGCATGCCAGCATCACTGTTCGAGGCAGTGCGCATCCGGACGCGGGCCGTTCTGCTGGAGCGCTCGGCCAGGATGCGGCGTCCCCGCCCATTTCCCACGCCGCCCCGCACCGATATGTCCCTGGAGGAACGCTGGGATGCGGTCGAGCCATACTGGGAGTACGTCCGCCATACCGGCTACGCAAAGTGCCTTCTCACGGCCGTCCGCGATCTCTTCGGCGTGCCCGATATCAATCGCGATACCTACCGCCAGCTATCGGAGAGCATCGCCGCCTCCAACCGGCCCGGCTGGTATCAGCGTGTGCTGAAGGACAAGGCCCGGATCGCCATCAGCATTCAAGACGACGGCCGCGCTAAGGTGGACAAGTACTTCTTCGCGCCGGTGGTCCGCCTGGACCACTTCGCTACCGCCCGCACCAGAGAGGAGCTCAGCGTGCTGGAGGCGGACAGCGGCGTGGCCATCCATTCTCTGGACGACCTGTTGCGCGCGATGCAGGTGGTTTTGCAGGACTATCTTGCCGACGGGGCCGTGGGCATCAAGATCGGTCTGGCCTACCAGCGCAACCTCCGCTTCGAGAAGGTGGCCAAGGGCGACGCCGGGGCGGTGGCGTCTAGCCGTCCGAGCACGCGAGCAGCACCCGCCGGCGCGGCGGGCCCCCGCTCTCAGTGAACACCAGTCGGGTCTGGCCACCCTCCGATCCGGCCTGTGCTCTGG
>JAMCWG010000118.1:1379-4972 GCA_023475235.1 Chloroflexota bacterium | reverse complement strand
GCGCACACCCTGAAGCCCGGCAGCGCCAGCCGTCCCTTCTTCGGCGTCGAGCCGGTCGTGATGCGGGACGACGGGACCGAGTGTGCGGTGGACGAGGGCGGCAAGCTGTGCATCAAGAAGCCGTGGCCGGGGATGATGCGCACCATCTATGGGGACCACGAGCGGTTCATCGATACCTACTTCACGATGTACCCCGACCTCTACTTCACCGGCGACGGCTGCCGCATCGACCCGGACGGCGACTACTGGCTGATGGGCCGGATCGACGATGTGGTGAATGTCTCGGGCCATCGCCTGGGGACGGCGGAGGTGGAGAGCGCCCTGGTCTCCCATCCCAAGGTCGCCGAGGCGGCCGTGGCGCCCATGCCGCATCCCATCAAGGGCCAGGGCCTGTACGCCTTCGTCACTGTGGTGCAGGGCACCGAGAAATCCGATGAGCTCATCAAAGAGCTGATGGCCCACGTTACCAAGGAGATCGGCCCCATCGCCCGTCCGGACAAGATACAGTTCGCCGATGCCCTGCCCAAGACGCGCAGCGGCAAGATCATGCGGCGAATATTGCGTAAGATCGCTGCCAACGAGCTCGACAATCTAGGTGATACAACGACATTAGCCGACCCGAGTGTGGTCAACGTCCTGGTGGAGGGACGGGTCCCCTAGGCAGCTCTGGGGAATCCGGTCCTCCCACGGGCTCTCCACACCGGAAGCTGTGGACCAATGGGGGCTCAGGCAAGGCTGTCTCCCTTGCAGCGTGGCAGGGGAGACGGCCCCCTGGTAACCGGTTGTATCAGCAGCGTTGCTTCGTTCAAGGAGGAGCTTGATGATTGAACATAGCAGGAGCCCTGTGGTTCCGAACCTCGGGTGGAGGGTAGCCTTTGCCGGCACGGGGATAAACCTGGCGCTCGGTGTGCTCTACACGTGGAGCGTCATCAGCCAGTTCATCCCGAAAGAATGGGGCTGGAGCGAGACCGACAAGTCGCTGCCCTACTCCATCGCCCTGCTGGCCTTCGCGTTCGCCACCATCCCTGCCGGGCGGATGCAAGATAAGATAGGCCCCCGAATAGTGGCCGCCATCGGCGGCGTGCTGGTGGGCCTGGGCATGATGCTGTCCAGCCTGACCACCAGCCCGCTGGGCTACGTCCTCGGCTTCGGTATACTCGCCGGGGCGGGCATCGGCTTCGGGTATGCCTCGGCCACTCCACCGGCGGTCAAGTGGTTCAACAAGCACAAGACGGGGCTGATCGCCGGCATCGTCGTGTCCGGCTTCGGGCTGGCCTCGGTATACGCCGCTCCCACCGCTCAATGGCTGGGCAGCAGCTTCGGCCTGCAGACGATGATGCTGGTCTTCGGTGTAGCCTTCCTCATCGCCGTCTTTGGCTTTGCCCAGCTCCTCAAGACGCCGCCTGCCGGCTATGTGCCGGCCGGGGATGGGCCATCGGCGAGCGCGTCAGGCGCGGGGGTGACTGCCCCGGCGCAGCGGGAGTACGGCCCGGGCGAGATGCTCAGGACACCCCAGTTCTTTATGCTCTGGTTTATGTACGCCTGCGGGGCGGGTGCCGGCCTGATGGTTATCTCCAAGATGGCCAAGATCGCCACCGACCAAGCCGGCCTCAGCCTGGGCTTCGTCCTGGTGGCCATCCTGGCCATCGGCAACGGCCCCGGCCGGCACATAGCCGGCCTTGTCTCCGATAGGATCGGGCGCACCCGCACTATGCTGCTGTGCTTCACCTTGCAGGCGGCGCTGATCCTGCTCCTGACCCAGACCGTCAAGGGCAGCTTGCTGGCCAATGCGGTCATCCTGAGCATCGTGGCTGCCCTCATCGGCGGGAACTACGGTTCGAATCTGTCGGTCTTCCCGGCCGTGACCAAGGACTGGTTCGGCCTCCGGGACTTCGGGGTCAACTACGGCTTCGTGTTCTCGTCGTGGGGTGTCGGGGGGCTGACGCTGTCCCTCATCGCCGGGGCAGCGTACGATGCCACCGGGTCGTTCAATCTGGCATATTTCACGGCGGCAGGGCTGCTGATAATCGCCGGCGTGATGACCTTCGCCGTCAAGGCGCCGAGGGCACTGGCCGCCGCGGAGCTGGCCACCATGGTGGAGACAGCACCGGTGAAATAGGCCAGATTTCCAGGCTTCAGCATATATGTGGACGGCGGCGAGTGCCTTGGAGGGACCACGAGTGAGGCACCTGCCCGCCGCCCTTTGTTGTCCGGATGTAAACATAATACGTCTGCTATAATTTCGTTAGGCGAGCATTGAGGGGATAGTGTGACGACTGCAGTCGTCACTGCAGCCTGACCCAAGCGAACCCAAGCGTAGTGACAATTTCAGTCATCGCCACAGGCTGACTCAAGCGTAGTGACGACTGAAGTCGTCACTACCGGCTGATTGGGGTGGACAAGATGATAGAAGCCAGAGATATCAGGAAGAGCTACGACTCCAAGCGCAAGACGGCGCGCGAGGCGCTTTCCCAGATTCGCAGCGGCAGCAGGGTATTTCTCGGCTCCGGCTGCGCCGAGCCACAGCACCTGCTGGACGTCCTGGTGGACCTGGGCGGCGAGGGCGGAAAGCTTAACGACGTCGAGATCGTCCATATGCTGACCGTCGGCACGGCGCGCCACGTGGCCCGGCGTTTCGACCGCAACTTCCGTCACAACTCGTTCTTCGTGGGCCCCGGCGTCCGGGATGCTGTCTCCGAGGGCTGGGCCGATTACACGCCGATCTTTCTATCGGAAATCCCTGCCCTCATCCGGAAGGGCAGGATGCCCCTGGATGCTGCCCTCGTCCAGGTCTCGCCGCCGGACCGGCACGGCTTCTGCTCCTTCGGCGTATCCGTGGAGGCCCACCACGCGGCGGTCGAGGCGGCGGAGTACGTCGTGGCCCAGGTCAACCCGCGGATGCCGCGCACGCTGGGCAACAGCTTCGTGCACATCGATAACCTCGACGTCATCGTCGAGTACGAGGAGCCCATCCTGGAGGTCGTCCCACCGGCCTCCGACGAGACGGCCCAGGCCATCGCCAAGCAGATCTACCCCGCCCGCCTGGTGGAGAACGGCTCGACCATCCAAGTGGGCATCGGCGCCATCCCCAACGCCGTCCTGCCGTACCTGATGGACAAGAAAGACCTCGGCGTTCACACCGAGATGTTCAGCGACGGGCTGATCGACCTGATCGAGGCGGGGGTCGTCAACAATTCCCGCAAGACCTTCCACCCGGGCAAGGTGCTGGCCGCCTTCTGCGTCGGGACCCGCCGGCTCTACGACTACATCGACGGGAACCCGATGTTCGAGTTCCAGCCGACCGACTATACCTCCTCGCCGATCAATATCGCCCGGAACTACAAAATGGTAGCCATCAACACCGCCCTGGAGGTAGACATAACCGGTCAGGTCTGCGCCGATTCGCTCGGTCATCGGATCGTCAGCGGCATCGGCGGGCAGGCCGACTTCGTCCGCGGCGCGGCCCTGGCGCCCGACGGCAAGCCCATTATCGCCCTGCCTTCCACGGCCAAAGGGGGCAGCGTCTCTCGCATCACGGCGGAGATGAACCCGGGAGCGGGCGTGGTCACGACTCGCGGCGATGTGCATTATGT
>JAMCWG010000118.1:0-1369 GCA_023475235.1 Chloroflexota bacterium | reverse complement strand
ACGGCGTGGCCTATCTCCACGGCAAGACCCTGCGAGAGCGCGCCCTGGCCCTGATCGCCATCGCCCACCCGCGGTTCCGCGAAGAGCTGATGGCCAAGGCCAAGGAATACAAGTACGTCTTCCAGGACTATGTGGTGCCGTCGGGAACAGCCTACCCGGTGGAGATTGAGCACGAGCGGGAGATTGGCGGCATCAAGATATTCGTGCGCCCGGTCAAGGCCAGCGACGAGCGATTGATGCAGGAGTACCTGTACAACCTGTCTGAGCGCTCGATTTACCTCCGGTTCTTCCAGCGGCTCAAGGCATTCCCCCATGAGCTGGCCCACGAGATGGTTAACGTCGATTACAACGACAAGATGGGCATTATCGCCACCACCGGGACCGCCGACGCCGAGCGCATCGTGGGCGCCGCCCACTGGATACTGGACGTCAACCAGAATATGGCTGAAGCGGCGTTCTCGGTGGCCGATCCGCTCCAGCACCGGGGAATTGGGATGTACCTGGGCCATCTGCTGGTCCGGCTGGCCAAGGAACGAGGAATCCGCGGCTTCACGGCCTCCACGCTGTCGGAGAATATACCGATGCGGCGCATCTTCGAGCACCTGGCCGCCGAGAACGATAGCTCTCTCCACGCCACCTACGACGATGGCGTGCTGAGCATCTGGTTCAGCTTCGGCGAGCGCGCAGACCAGGGCGCCGCGGAGTAGGTACGCGGCGTTTGCCGGTATCGGTAGTGGCGACTGCAGTCGCCGGGACAGCCACGACTGAAGTCGTGACTACCGGAGCAAGTACTTCGTTCCTACACTATCCCTGAAGGTCCCAGTGGAGAACGCGCTCCTTCACCCCGGCGACGTCCCGCAGCGTGAGCTCGACGTACTTCGTCTCCCGATCGATGAACGGCGTGCCGCCGGTCGTCCCCCTTTCGCCCGCATAGGTGCGGTCTCCGCTGTTACTGAAGAGCATATAGCCCAGGACCATGTCACCTCGCGCCGTCCGAGAAGGTAACTCGGTTGCGCCGGTTTCAGCCACACGACTGCATCGTAGGAGAGGTGCCTTAACGGCGACTGAGAGAAAACTGAGACGAGCCTTAGAGGAGGAATGGGGCGTTTTCCACCGGCCTTTGACGGGGAATGGCCGGAGGCTTAGAATGCACGCAGGCGCACGCTGCGATGGCTCGCGTCGATTCGTGACGGCATACGCGACAGGCAGCGCGCATTGCAGCTAAAGGAGATAGAGATGGCATCTCTGTTCGATCTGACGGGGAAGAACGCGATCGTGACCGGCGCGGCCTCCGGCCTGGGCAGGGCCATCGCCGTGGGCCTGGCCGAGGCCGGCGCCAACGTCGTGGCGGCAGACATCAACCTGCCGG
>JAMCWG010000141.1 GCA_023475235.1 Chloroflexota bacterium | reverse complement strand
TGCGACAGGGCTCCCCTCACCCCGACCCTCTCCCAGGGGGAGAGGGAGTCGAGGGAAAGGGAGTCGGTGCCCGAGACGGTGAGGTAGCCCCCGACACCGTCGCCTCGACCGCCCGCCTCCTGCGCGAGGGGCGAATCCTGGCGCTGAAGGGACTGGGCGGCTTCCACCTGGCCTGCGATGCCACCGACGAGGCGGCCGTGCGGCGGCTGCGCGAGCGCAAGCGGCGTCCGCACAAGCCGCTGGCCCTGATGATGGCCGATATGGACGAGGTGCGCCGCCATTGCCTGGCGTCGGCAGAGGAAGAGGATCTGCTACGCTCGCCCCAGGTGCCCATTGTGCTCCTCCCGTGGCGGGCCGATTCTTGTGTTGCGCAGGCGGTGGCGCCGGGCAACAGGTACCTTGGAGTGATGCTGCCCTATACGCCGCTGCACCATCTGCTGCTGCGTGATGTCGGACGCCCGCTGGTGATGACCAGCGGCAATCTGAGCGAGGAGCCCATCGCCAAGGACAACGACGAGGCCCGGCGGCGGCTTAGCGGCATCGCCGACGCTTTTCTGCTGCACAATCGCGACATCTACGCCCGCTATGACGACAGCGTGTTCCTGGTGGAGTGCGGCGCGCCGCGCCCCATCCGGCGCGCCCGCGGCTACGCCCCGTTCCCGGTGCGCTTGCCCTTCCGCGCCCGACAGGCGCTGGCCTGCGGCGCTGAGCTAAAGAACACCTTCTGCCTGACCAAAGACGAATACGCCTTCGTATCCCAGCACATCGGCGATCTGGAGAACCTGGAGACGCTGGAGCATTTTCAAGACACACTGGCGCTGTACGAGCGGCTTTTCCGCATCCAGCCCGAACTGGTGGCCTATGACCTGCATCCGGACTACCTGGCCACCCAGTTCGCACTGGAGCAGCCGCTGCCCGGGGTGGGGGTGCAGCACCACCACGCCCATATCGTAGCGTGTATGGCTGAGAACGGCGCGAGGGGGCCTGTCATCGGCGTGGCGCTGGACGGCACGGGCTACGGCACGGATGGCACCATATGGGGCGGCGAGTTTCTCCTGGCCGAGTACAGCCGGTTCCAGCGGCTGGGCCATCTGCAGGCCCTGCCGATGCCGGGCGGCGCGGCGGCCATCGAGCGCCCGTACCGGATGGCATATGCTTACCTCAAGGCTCTGCTTGGCGAGGTGCCGCCGGACTTGGGCTTCTTGGCCCAGGTGCCCGCGGCAGAGCAAGCGCTGATGGCGCAGCAGATGGAGCAGGGGCTGAACGCGCCCCTCACCTCGAGCTGTGGCCGCCTGTTCGACGGGGTGTCCGCCCTGCTCGGCGTGCGCGGCGTGGCCAACTACGAGGCCCAGGCCGCCATCGAGCTGGAGATGGCCGCGGCCGATGTCGAGGGTACCTACCCTTATTGTATAATTGAACATAACGGCGTGCTGGTGGTGGAGCTGGCGCCACTGTTCGGCGAGCTGGTGGCCGAGCTGCGGCGGGGCCGACCCGTGCCGGAGATGGCGGGCCGCTTCCACAACACAGTGGCCGCGCTTACCCTGGATGTGTGCCGGCGGCTGAGGGAGATTACCGGCACCGGGACGGTGGCCCTGAGCGGGGGGGTATTCCAGAACCGGCGGCTGTTCCGTCAGGTGAACGACCTCCTGGCGGCGGACGGCTTCGAGGTGCTAAATCACCGTCAGGTGCCCTGCAACGACGGCGGCATCTCTCTGGGCCAGGCGGTTGTCGCCAGCAGTACGTTATGGTGAGGTTTCACGCTCCGGGTGGGGCACCAAGGGCGAAAAGTGGTTGGACGACTTCCCTCTCCCTTCCAGGGAGAGGGGACGCTGCAACACCCTTCTCCCTCTGGGAGAAGGGTCGGGGATGAGGGTGAGACCGGCCCTCACCCTAACCCTCTCCCTCTGGGAGAGGGAATTCTGGCTCCCTTCTCCCTGTGGGAGAAGACTTGGGGATGAGGGCCAAGATCGCCCTTGGGAAGGAGTATCACACATATGTGTTTGGCTATACCGGCTAAAATCACCGCTATAGAGGGGACGGAGGCCACGGTCGATATTGGCGGCGTCACTCGCAGCACCAGCCTGGTCCTCACCCCCGAGGCGAAGGTGGGCGACTACGTGCTGATGCATACAGGCTACGCCATCAGCGTCGTGGACGAGGACGAGGCGAAGGAGACGATGCGCATCATCGAAGAGATGATGGCCCTGGACGAAGCCCGATGAGGTTCATCGACGAGTACCGCGATAGCGAGCTGGCGCGCGGCCTAGTGGAGCACATCCACCGGCGGTCCAAGCGCTCCCTTCGGCTGATGGAGTTCTGCGGCGGGCATACCGTGACCATCTTCCGCTACGGCCTGCGCCAGCTCCTGCCGCCCACCCTGCAGATGCTCTCCGGCCCCGGCTGCCCCGTCTGCGTCACCGCCAACGCCGATCTGGACAAGATCATCGCCCTGGCCCGGACGCCGGGGGTAATCCTGGCCACCTTCGGCGATCTGCTGAAGGTGCCGGGCAGCACCTCCAGCTTGCAGCAGGCCCGGGCCGAGGGCGGCGATGTGCGCATCGTCTACTCGACGCTGGATGCGTTGCTGCTGGCGCGAGAGAACCCGGACAGGGCCGTTGTCTTCGCCGGTATCGGCTTCGAGACCACCGCGCCCACCGTGGCCGCATCGGTCCTTCAGGCCAAGAAAGAGGGGATCGATAACTACAAGGTCATCTCGGTCCACAAGACGACGCCGCCCGTGCTGCGGGCGCTGGTGGGGTCCGGCGAGGTGCGCGTGGACGGGCTCATTTGCCCGGGCCACGTTAGCGCCATCATCGGCTCGCGGCCCTACGCGTTCCTGCCCAGGGAATACGGGATCGGCTGCGCCGTCGCCGGCTTCGAGCCCGTGGACATCCTGCAAGCGGTGGCGATGCTGGTGGACCAGCTAGAGGCAGGGGAGCCGCGAGTGGACATAGCCTACCGGCGCGGCGTGCGGCCCGAGGGCAACACGATCGCCCTGGGGATGATCGAAGAGGTCTTTGCGCCGGGGCCGGCCGACTGGCGGGGCATCGGCGTGATCCCCGACAGCGGCCTTCGGCTGCGGGATGAGCGCTTCGATGCGGAGCGCGCCTTCGCCATCGAACCGGGGCCGACGCGCGAGCCGGCCGGCTGCATCTGCGGCGATATCCTGCGAGCGGTCAAGACGCCGCTGGACTGCCGGCTGTTCCGGCGCGTGTGCACGCCGGAGTACCCGGTCGGGCCGTGCATGGTGTCCTCGGAGGGCACCTGCGCGACATACTACCACTATGGGCAGGATGGGCCGGAGGCAGAGGAACCCTGCGGGCAGCCGGCGCGAGGCGCGGCCGATGAGTGACACGGTGCTCCTGGCCCACGGCTCGGGTGGGCGGCTGTCCCACGACCTGGTGCGACGGTACTTCTGCCCGGCGTTCGATAACCCGCTGCTGGCTGAGATGAACGACGCCGCGACATTCGCCCTGAGCGGGGCCGACGGGGACCGCCTGGCCTTCACCACCGACTCCTATGTCGTCAGTCCTATCTTCTTCCCCGGCGGAGACATCGGCCACCTGGCAGTGTGCGGCACCGTCAACGACCTGGCGACGAGCGGGGCGCGCCCGCTCTATCTCAGCGCGGCGTTCGTGCTGGAGGAGGGCCTGCCGCTGGCCGACCTGGAGCGGGTCGTCCAGTCGATGCGCCGGTCGGCCGAGGATGCCGGGGTGTCCATCGTCACCGGCGATACGAAAGTGGTGCACCGGGGCGCTGCCGACCGGCTGTTCATCACCACTGCCGGCGTCGGCGTCATTCCCGCCGGGGTGTACATCGGCGGGTCGAATGCCCGGCCCGGCGACGCGATCATACTCAGTGGGACCATAGGCGACCACGGCATCGCCGTCCTCAGCCAGCGGGAGGGCCTGTCCTTCAGCTCGCCGGTGGTGAGCGACTGCGCGCCGCTGAACGGCCTGGTGTCGGCGATGCTGGAAGCATCCGTCGATGTCCGTGTGCTGCGCGACCCCACGCGGGGCGGCCTGGCGACTACGCTCAATGAGATAGCGGCGCAGTCGGGGGTGGGCATCATCATCGAGGAGGCCGCCATACCGGTAAGCGATGGGGTGCGGGGCGCGTGCGAGATGCTGGGCTTCGATCCGCTGTACATTGCCAACGAGGGCAAGATGGTGGCCATCGTGGCGGCAGAGGCGGCTGAGGCCGTGCTGTCGTCGATGCACGACCACCCGTACGGGAAGCAGGCGTCGATCATCGGTCGGGTGCGGGCCGAGCACCCCGGGCGGGTGGTGATGAAGACGCGCCTGGGCACCAGCCGCATCGTGGATATGCTGAGCGGGGAGCTGCTGCCGCGCATCTGCTAGGCGTGCAGTTCCCACCACACATATTCATTCGTTTGTTCGGTGCTATACTGAGTTGTCCAAGGGCCTGCGGGCCATCGTGGTGGACGATGCCGGTGCGGGGGAAGTCGAGTTAGTGAACCCCGAGCTGTTCCGGGAAGCGGCGGCAAGGCTTGAGCGGGCCCTGACCTTGGAGGTCGAGGGCACGGCGGACGAGCGTGCTGCATACGCCGCCGCATTCGTCGAGTCTGCCGGGTACTTCGTGCCCGCCGGGTCGCCTCTCCCCGCCGATCCGAGGCTGCTGGACCCGCTCTGCGGCACGATTAATGGCATTCTCGGCACGAGCCTGGAAGGCGAGGATGCCTTCAAGATCGGCCAGCACATCGTCAGCATCGAGCGCGAGTTCAACCAGAAGGCGATGGCTGCGGCGTGATACTTGAGCGCAGGCAGGTCCGGCCTCAATGCCTTTTCGCTCCAACCGCAGTGACGCGCCCGAGCCACGGCCCGGCCCTGGACCTGCTTGGCAGATAGTCGCTTCCGACTTGTTGTTGCCTGTCTGACCGAGAGTGTTGAATGGGTCCAAAGCTGAGTCTTAGTCTTCTCCGTTTGGAGACTGTTTCCGCAACCCGAACGAGTTTTCTTCACTAGGGGCGGCGCTAGTGGGTCTGTATCGCCCCTGGTGCCCCTGCTTAGCCTCGCTTAACCCATGTTTTTGCCTCTGTGTTGTTTTCGGGCACAGCTATGCC
>JAMCWG010000184.1 GCA_023475235.1 Chloroflexota bacterium | reverse complement strand
GAGCTCAGCGCTTGGGAGCAGCGACGGAATGCGAAGGCAGGCAAGGTCGACTGGCGTTTCACGACTGCCGACGCTCGGATCAAACTCAAGCATCTCTACCCATCAATCAAGGAGTGATAAGCTACTAGTAACATGTCATTCTGAGGGAGCGAAGCTCTCTGGATCCCGCGGCCACCAGGCCTGCGGGAGACCGAAGAATCTTAGTTGAATGACACATTCTTGCATTGCTGCCAACCCAGAGTGGGATGACCTGAGCGAAACATGGTATGGCAGCAGGGAAGACGCTGGCAACAGGGATGGGCGGCATCGGATAATGGAAGAAGGTCCTTCGCTTCGCTCAGGATGACAGTGGTGTCATTCGCTGATTGTACTCAGAAGGAAGCGAGGGCTCGGTCGGACTACGCCGGCAAATACCAGGCGAAAGGAGCACAGCGATGAGCGAGCGGACGAAGGTGACCGTTCAACGGCTTCAAGAGATGAAGCAGAAGGGCGAGAAGATCACGATGATCACCGCCTACGACTACCCCACCGGCGTCTTCGTGGACCAGGCGGGCATGGACATCGTGCTGGTGGGCGATTCCCTCGGCATGACCCTCCTCGGCTGGAACACCACCCTGCCGGTGACGATGGAAGACATGATCCCCCACGCCCGGGCCGTGGTGCGGGGCTGCAAGAGCGGCTTCGTCCTGGGCGACATGCCCTACATGACCTACCAGCCCTCCATCGCTGACGCGGTACGCAATGCCGGGCGCTTTATGGCCGAGGCGGCCACCGACGGCATCAAGCTGGAGGGCGGCATCGCCGTGGCCGACCGCGTGGAGGCCATCGTGAAGTCGGGCATTCCGGTGATGGGCCACCTGGGGCTGACGCCGCAGAGCATGTCGGCCCTGGGCGGCTTCAAGGCCCAGGCGCGGGGCGCCGCGACCGCCAAGCGACTCTACGACGACTGCATGGCCCTGCAGGACGCCGGCGCCTTCTCCATCCTGCTGGAGTGCGTGCCAGCCAGGGTGGCCGGGGTCATCGCCCGCAAGTGCGAGATCCCCATCATCAGCATCGGGGCCGGCGTCGAGTGCGACGGCCAGCTCCTGATCTTCCACGATTGCTTCGGCCTGTACCCGAACTTCACCCCCAAGTTCGCCAAGGTGTACGGCAACGCCGGCGAGGTCATCCTCAACGGCCTGCGGACCTATGTCGACGAGGTGCAGCGCGGCGCCTTCCCGGAGCCGAAGCACTCCTTCAGCATCCCCGAGGACGAGTTCCGCCAGTTCGAGGAAATGGTCAAGTAGCGACGTGATCTGCGGTTGGTACTGCGAGGGGCGCACGGTTCTGCGCCCCTCGCGCGTCTCGGAGGGGCTCGATCCCCCAGCCTATGGCTCGATTTGACGTTGGGCCCCTACACGAAGTACTGGCATACTTCTTGCGCGCATATAAGTGGCAGGACTCGACATCGTGGCCTGGTTGCCTCTCGGGCAGGTGTGGGAGTCGCACTGAAAGGAGGCCGGCGTCTCGCACCCCCGCGGACTGCCCCAGCAAGCTGTCAACAGTTCGTTGACTTCGCGCACGGTCGGCTATGCTGTTCATCATCTGCTGCAACGTCCGGGGCGCACGGAGAAGCTAGAAAGGTAGGTGAGCCGAAATGGCAGAGCGGCAGATAACGGGTACCATCCTGACGGACTCGGCCATCCACGAACTGCAGACCATTTTCCGCGGCGAAGTCGTCGGCCCCAACGACGCGGGCTACGATGCGGCCCGCCGAGTCTGGAACGGGATGATCGACCGGCGACCGGCGCTGATCGTGCGCTGCGCCGGGGTCGCCGACGTCGTCAACGGAGTCGACTTCGCCCGCGCCAACAAGCTCCAGGTCGCCGTGCGCGGTGGCGGCCACAATGTCGCCGGCAACGCCGTGGCAGATGGGAGCATAGTCATCGACCTATCGCGTATGAAGGGAATGCGAGTCGATCCGGCGACCCAAACGGCACGCGCAGAGGCGGGCCTCACCTGGGGGGAGTTCGGTCACGAGACCAGGGTCTTCGGGCTGGCAGCCAACGAAGGCCTGGTCGATACGACAGGGATCGCCGGCTATACCCTCGGCGGCGGTATTGGCTGGCTAACGCGCAAGTATGGCCTTGCCTGCGACGATCTCCTGTCTGCCGACGTGGTCACCGCCGATGGCCGGTTCCTGACAGCCAGCGCCGCCGAGAATGCGGACCTCTTCTGGGGCCTGCAAGGCGGCGGCGGCAACTTCGGCATTGTCACCTCTTTCGAGTACCGGCTCCACCCGGTGAGCCAGGTGCTCGCGGGTAATGTGCTCCATCAGGCCCCGAGGGCGAAAGAGGTGCTACGCTTCTTTCGAGATTACACTGCCACGGCCCCTGATGAGCTTACGTCTACGGCGGTTTTCCTCTCGGCACCCTCGGATCCAAGCATACCAATGCACCTTCATGGTACACCGATGATATGCATCTCGGTCTGCTACGTGGGGGACATGGAGAAGGGGCAGCAGGTTGTGCAACCGCTGCGACGGTTCGGTTCTCCTCTAGCAGACTTGATCGCCCCGGTGCCTTATAGTGCACTGCAAAACAGAGTGGATGCCGGGCTTCAGAACTACTGGAAAGCAGAGTACCTCGGAGGTCTGAGTGACGACGCGATAGACGCGGTCATCGCTCACGTGGAAGGTATGCCGTCACCGCTGTCGCAGGTGGAGATCCGTCACCTCCAGGGAGCGATGGGCCGCGTTGGCGCAGATGAAACGGCTTTCGGCCACCGGGACGCACCGTACATAATCAACATAATCGGAATGTGGGCCAATCCTCACATGAATGAGGCGGGTATCCGCTGGGCCTCTGACATGTGGGATGCAATGCGACCCTTCTCCACTGGCGGTACATACGTAAACTTCATGAGCGAAGATGGGCCGGATCGCGTCAGAGCCGCTTATGGCGCCAACTACGCGCGGCTGGTCACCCTGAAGAACAAATACGATCCGACCAACTTCTTCCACTTCAATCAGAACATCAAGCCGAGCGTGAAGTAGTCCGAGCCCCTTCTTGCCGGGCTTCACCGGCAACTGAATGGAGGGCGGAACCGCTCCGCCATCTTCGCAGAAGCCATTCAGGGCAAGAAGAGAGGAGGACGGAACAGACCCGTCCTCCTCGTCGATCGCTCTTGGGCCGCTGTTGGCCGGCTTACTCGAGATAGTCCTTGAGCTTGCGGCTCCGGCTGGGGTGCCGCAGCTTGCGCAGCGCCTTGGCCTCGATCTGGCGAATGCGCTCGCGCGTTACCTTGAATTGACGGCCGACCTCTTCCAGCGTCTGGCCGTAGCCGCTATCCAGGCCGAAGCGCAGCCGCATAATCTTCCGCTCCCGGTCGGTGAGCGAGCTCAGGACCCGGTCGACCTGTTCCTTCAGCAACTGCTGCGAGGCGGCGTCGATCGGGCTCACCGCCGTCCGGTCCTCGATGAAGTCGCCCAGGAAGGAGTCTTCGTCGTCGGAGATGGGCGTCTCGAGCGAAATGGGCTGCTGTGAAGCCTTGATGACCTCGCGCGCCTTCTCCGGCGTCACGTGCATTTCCTTGGCGATCTCCTCCACCGTCGGCTCGCGGCCCAGCTCCTGCACCAGCCGGCGGGAGGCCAGCGACAGCTTGTTAATGGTCTCCACCATATGCACCGGCACCCGGATGGTGCGGGCCTGGTCGGCGATGGCGCGGGTGATGGCCTGGCGGATCCACCAGGTGGCATAGGTGCTGAACTTGTAGCCCCGCCGGTACTCGAATTTCTCCACCGCCCGGATAAGACCGATGTTGCCCTCCTGGATGAGATCGAGCAGCGACATGCCGCGCCCGATGTGCCGCTTGGCCACGCTCACCACGAGGCGCAGGTTAGCCTCCATGAGCTGGCGCTCGGCTCGCGCGGCGTCGATCCGGATGTTGCTCCAGTGGCCGTGCAGCTCATCCTCGTAACGGTCGGCCCAATGGCGCACCGTGTCATCCAGCGGCAGGTCCCAGCCCTCCGACTGGCTGAAGATGTCGCGGATGCGGGTGGGCAGCAAACGCGTATAAGTGGAAAAATCCACCAGCTTGTGGTGGGCGTCATCGTAACTAATGGTGTCTTCGTTTGCCACGAGCTGGACCAGCTCGGGGTCCAGGTCGGCGTCGATGAGACTACGCAAGTTGTTGTGACAGAGCAGCTCCACGCGGGACATGTCCATCGGCAGATTAGCCCGTTCCACCAGCAGAGGAAACAGGTCCCAGTCGTGCAATACCCTGCGGTAGACAGCCAGCAGTACATCGACCGAGGAAGGCTCTTCTCCGTGCACGCGGCGGAGGTCCTCTTCGAGCTGCTTCAGGTATCGACCGGCCTCCATCAGGCGTGCGAGCCGGCGCTCATCCTCGGCCGTAAGCAGGCTGACGCGGCCGATCTCTCGCAGGTACATTCGCACCGGGTCCTCGATGCTTTCCAGTCCGGCATCAAGGGCCTCCGCCTCGGCCGCTTCCCGTTCGTCCAGGAAACCCGCCGTGCCCGGCCAGCTCACCAGCGGGATATATTCTTCAGTCGTCTCGATCTCGACGACCCTGTTCGCTTCGACCTCTGTAATTGGCTCCCCAGTCAGGACGGGAGTGACGGCTGGAGCGGAGATATGCTCCTGGTCCACAGGATGCAACTCCTCGGTCCAGTTCTGGGTAGAGGCCTTTGCCTTTACAGTATCTACCACTTATCCTTGCTCCTCTCTAAGCAGGCGCACCAAACATTAGTCAACGCCCACACGAAACCATCGATCGCCACTTATTGCGTCGATCGATGGTGATTTGCCTCCGATGTGCCAACTCCCGTGATCTTCCTAATTAAATTATCGCACGGGCAGCTAATCAAAGAAAGTGCCCCAAGTAACCCGGTCCGTCTGTCTCGGCAGCTCATGACTCCCTACACAACCTCTTAGAGCGCCGGAAGCCGGGCCGCCCCTTTCTGGAACAACCGCGGCACCTACCGCTAAGCCGATCTTCGGTTATCGTGTTCCCGCCAAGAAAACGGTCCTTGCCACTTAGGGCCTAACTAGGATACCACAATAGTGCATGAGAGTCAATAATAAATTGCTGTTCATCATCTGCTGCAACGTCCGGGG
>JAMCWG010000095.1 GCA_023475235.1 Chloroflexota bacterium | reverse complement strand
CGGCATCTTTCCCCTTGGTATCCACGATGATAACGCCGCGCGGCTCGAACAGCCAGGCGACGCTCCCACTCTCGCCCAGGTTGCCTCCCCCGCGGGTGAGGACACTGCGGATGTCGGAGGCCGCACGATTGCGGTTGTCGGTGGTCACCGTTATCATCAGTGCGGCGCCGCCGGGACCGTACCCCTCGTAGGTTATCTCTTCCAGAGCCGCACCCTCGCCGCCGCCGACCCCGCGCTTGATGGCGCGCTCGATGTTGTCCATCGGCACGTTGACCTCCCGTGCCTTCTGGATGGCGATGCGGAGGCGAAAGTTCGCTTCGGGGTCGCCCCCTCCCTGGCGGGCGGCCACGGTGATTTCACGGGCCATCTTGGTGAAAGTCTGGCCCTTCCGCGCATCAGTGGCCGCCTTCTGTCGCTTGATCTGCGCCCATTTACTATGGCCAGACATATTGTATCCTCCTTATAGTCAAGCTGAAATATCGGTGCCAACTGTATCATGTCTTGAATTACGGCGAAGCCAGGGGCGTAGCTCGGCTTGCGCTAATTATAGCATCCGCTGCTATTGCCGGTCTATGGCTGCAAGCGATGGGGCAGCCCCCCGGGCCTCGGATAGGATACTGTTCCCGAGCTCTTTCCGCTATAATAGCACCACCTGTGGTCGATCATTGCCGGACCGTCACCGAGCGCAGATATGGTGGCGGGGTCGGGATGGTGGCCCGGTCGGCAGTGGAGCCGTCTCGCCAGGCTGGCATAGCGCCTTCGCCGGTTGGTGCTGTTGGAGCTATCTGCCTCAGCCACGGAAGCGTGGAGTTACTCACGGAGCATGGGGAGTCAGGATTGTCAACTGTCAAATCGGAGGAAGCATACGATGTTCAGGCACCAACCAGCAGCAATAGCGCTCCTACGCCGAGCCTGTTTTTCTTTGCATCCCCACGAGAAGGATTGCGACTGGCCCAGCGGGCGATTGCCATAGGGTGGGTAAGAGACCTCGCTGCGCTATCATTTATTCTGGCTTGCGTCCTGGTCTTCTTCAAGGATGCCATGCTTTTTGGCAACATCTACTGGGAACCGGATACGGTAACATACTACTACCCGGCGACCCGCCAGCTCGATGATGCGTTGGGGCGCGGTTTCTTGCAGCTCTGGACGCCGTACATTTTCGCCGGCTTCCATCTGTTCGCTGACGGCGAATCGGGAGCACTCTATCCTCCTAAGCTGATCGCCCTGCTGCTCCTTTCGGCAGACCAGGCTGTCATATGGAGCCGTGTCCTGCGCTTCTTCCTGGCCGCTACTTTCATGTACGCTTTCATCCGCCAGCTTGGACTCGGCCGCTATGGGGCGCTGGTCTCCGGCCTGGTGTTCTCCCTCGGCAGCTTCCTGGTAGCCCAGCTTCACCATACCAACCTCAGCAATACCGCCATTTGGCTGCCGCTTGTCCTCTTGTTCGCTGATAGAGCATTTCAGTCGATGGGCTTTCGGCGCTATGCCTCCCTGTCGCTGGCAGGCGTCGCGCTGGGAATGGCCTCGCTGGGCGTCCATCTTCAACCCGTAATGCTGATCATCTTCGCCTTGGCCTGGTATGCTGCCTTCAAGGCGTTCAGTGTGCCCGCCGCGGCCGTTCCCTGGACCGGCTTGAGGTGGCAATTCTCACTGCCTCGGGTCTTCCCGCTATCCGGCTGGCGCTCGCCGGCTCCCCGCAGGGGGCGGTGGAACGCAGTGTTCGACCTCATCGGGCGGTGCGTGGCCTACACCTGGCCCAGAGCGTGGTTCGCCGGCCAGGTGGTCGGCATAGTGACCGCGATAGGGTTCGCCCTGGCCGCCGCGCAGCTCATCCCCCTGTACGAGCTGACGCGCTATTCCTTCCGGGGCTACCGGCTGGCCTACGATTTCGCGGTATCTTTTGCCGCTTCACCCCACAACCTGCTGACGATGGTATTCCCATATTTCTTCCGTACCGCCGAAGGCGATCCCTGGTCTTTCTGGACCTATTGGGAGACCACCACTTACATAGGCATCGCTCCGCTGGCCCTGGCGCTGCTGGCGGTGACGTTCGTGCGCCGCCGCCACGTGGTCTTTTTCGGCATCTTCGCTGTGCTTACGCTCCTTTTGGCGTTCGGGGACTATCTGCCGTTCAAGCTGTACTGGCTCTTCTGGCGGATACCGGGCTTCTCCTTCCTGCGAGCGCCCGGACGCTTCAGCTTTCTTTTCGTGTTCTCTATGGCTGTGCTGGTCGCTTTTGGCGCTCAGTGGCTGGTGCAGAGCGTACGGGCATCCGGTGACACCCGCGACCACCGGGCGCGGCGTGCCCTTACGATTTTCGTGAGCGCGTTCGCCGCGTTCAGCGCGTTGCTGGCGGCAGGTGCAATCTGGCTGCGGGCCTGGCTGCTGGCCAACCACACTGACGGCGTAGCCTTCATCACCGCCAACTATATGACCTTTCGAAGGGGCAACTACCTTCTTGATCCGGAGATGGCGTACCGGGCGCTGGTCTTCAATCTGGACCTGTATAACCCGAAGACCCAGGTGTCGCTGGCCTTGCTGGGGACGACCCTCGCGCTGCTCGCCGGATGGATATGCTGGCCGAGGGGACGAAGGCTCTGGCAGGCGTCGCTGCTGGGGCTGGTGGCGTTCGATCTGCTCTTCTTCGCCTCGAACTTTCATCCTCTGATGCCTATCGAAAAGCTGACCGTGCCCCCGCCGGCGGGTAAGTTTCTGGTCGACCACAACGGTCTGTACCGGGCGTATACCTGGTGGCCGGCCGAAGAAACGGACCCCAATCGACTGCTCCCCTTCAGGGTCGCGGCCGCGGGGGGCTACAGCTCTCTCGAGCCCGACCGCCACCGCCAGCTTATGAGCCGGATCGACAAAGGCAGCTATCGGCTGCTGGATTTGATGGGGGTGCGTTACATCGTCGCTGCCAGGGATGCCACCGGCTGGCAACAGAGGGGCTACAAGAGGGTATTCGAAGACCGGGACGTGCGAATCTACGAAAATCCCAACTACCTACCCCGGGCGATGCTGATTCCCAGCCTGGTTATCGCCAGCTCCAGTCGAAGCATTCTGGACTGGCTAGCAGACAGGCAGTTCGACTTCACCAAGATAGCGGTAGTCGAAGACACGCAAGCCCCGTATCGCGATCCCCACATCAAGGCCCTCTCCCGGCCGCCGCTCCAATGGGCGGCCGCGGACACGATGCCTCGTCCCGGGAAGGCCGAGGTGACGGAGTACAGATCGGAGCGAGTTGTGGTCCGCGTGCGAGCAGAAAAGGACTCGTTGCTTCTGCTGACCGATGCCTACCATAACGGCTGGCGGGCCTACGTCGACGGGCGCCCACAGCGCGTCTATCTCACTGACTACCTCTTCCGCGGGGTATATGTGCCGGCAGGCGAGCACACCGTAGAGTTTGTTTTTGAGCCCTTCTCGGTGAGGCTGGGAATTGCCATAAGCCTCTTCACCCTGGTGGGCCTGGCCATGTTCTGGCTGATCGGCTACTGGCGGTTGCGGGCAGGGCGACCCACCCAACGGCCCGCGTAGAGACCGCGCTCACTGAGCACTGTATCCTTGCTCACCCGGCTCGGCTGCAGGCAAAGCTTCGACACGGCCGGCCAGCACATGGACTGCTGCGACAGGAAAGTGCGCGCCTAGGCGCTTTGCCTGAGCGACTCTAAGGCCCGCCGGCTCTCTTCGGCGCTATGTGATGATGTCCCGGCCTTCCTTGCCTGCCGGCTCCTCCAGCCCGCCTGCCGGCCCGGCCGTCCCGCCCGTCTGGGTTATCTCGTCCAGCGCCTCGCGGGCCGCCCGCATCCATTCTTCGGGGTTGTCGTTCGGAATCGAGCAGCCGTTGGCCAGGATGAACCGCTCGCTGCCGACCTGGTCCAGCGCATCCCGCATCTCGGCGGCGATGGCCTCCTTCGGCCCACTGGTGATAGGTCCCGCCTCGTTTATGCCGCCCATCAGGCACTTCTCCGGCACCCTGGCCCGCACCTCCTTCAGGCTGATGCCGGTGAGCCTGTCGCTCCAGGACAGGACGGGCGCGGGATAATCGAGGAAGGGAGAGATGTCCAGGCCCGAGCTGGCGTGGACGTGCAGGGTGGTGAGCCAGCCGTCCTGGGCACCCTGCAAAGCCATCAGCTCGTAGGGACGGGCGAACTCGGCGTATTCCGCCGGGGTGGCCATATTATCGCCCGCGCCCTGCACAGCGAAGAATATCCCGTCGGCGCCGGCGTCGGCGCAGGCCTGGCAGAAGTCGGCGATGTTCAGGGCCAGCACAGCCAGAGCATTGTGCAACTGCACCGGGTTGCGCTGGATGTGCTCGCGAAGCCTGTCGGCGCCGCCCGCCGCCCGATAGGCATAGGTGTACGGGGAGAACACAGTCATCGTTATCGGCGCCTCGTCGCCCAACTGCTCCCGCAATATGATGACCGTCTGCACCATCTTCCCCAGGTTGCCCTCGTACGGGTCCAGCCGCGTCACGTAAGACCAGTCGTCCGCCGCATGGATGAAGTCGCGGGCCAGCGGATAGGGGATGTCCGGCATTATCTTGAAGATATCGAGGTCGAAGCCGCCGAAGAAGTCCAGCACGAAGCGGGCCATCCGCTGGGGCGATCCGTGGGGCACGAAGTGATGCCAGAAGCAAAACGGCACCCGGTCGACGGGCCGGCCCTCCACCGCCGCGCGCACCCGCTCCATCTTGGTCATCGATGCCATATTGATACCCTCCTTCCTTTTCTCTACGCTGCCCGTCCCGTAGGGGCGAACCTCGTGTTCGCCCTGGGACCTCGTGTTCGCCCTGGACTCTCGCGCTCGCCCTGGGACCTTGTGCTCGTCCCCGGGCCTCATGTCCACCCAAGATTATCGCTCTGTATGCTGGTAAAGCTGCCCGCGGCCGCCCGGTCGCCCGAAGTCAGGGATGGCAAAGGGAAGCTTCTCTGGGATGCCGACAATCGCCGGCCGGCGCCGGGTCAAACGAGCTTCTGATGCTCAGTATAGCAGAACTGGCCGGGCCGTTGGGCCTGCCCGATGGGTCGGCCGCCCCAAGATTGGCTCTGATCGTAGGGGGCGCACACGCGGGTCATGGGTTACAAGTTAAGCTCGATTGGTATCTTGTCAAGGCGGGCCCGCTCCCTATATTTGCGACGTCGTTTGACGATTCCGAGATCAGTTTGCGCGGCCAGATAGGCCACCGGATCGGTGGCCT
>JAMCWG010000036.1:686-5289 GCA_023475235.1 Chloroflexota bacterium | reverse complement strand
CGGAGGTGAGGTCAAATGCGTGTAGCAGGGGAAGTCGCTCAATAATGATTATACCACCGGGCCACGACGGCCGGGGGGTTCGCCCAGGAACAGGGCAGGGCTTTTTCAAAGTCGCCAGTCCGGGATGAATTAGCACTTCGAATGCCATGCTACACGCATTTGACCTCACCTCCGGCCTTCGGCCTCCCCTCGCCACGGCGAGTCGCCTTCGGAGACCTCTCCGCGCGCGGAGAGGGGGTCAGGGGGTGAGGTGAACCGCACAGGCAGCAGAATCACCCGACTTTGAAAAGGCCCTGGGAACAGGGAAGCGACGCTAGTAGTCGAGGCCCGACATCTTGCAGCCCCTGGCGAATTGTCCTGAACGACGTTAGCCATCCTAACTTCCCAGCCGGATCAACCTCACCTCCTATTGCTCCGACACTGGTGGGGCATTTTCGTATTTCGTGGCGCCGGCGCCAAGGTGACACGTGGACTTATGTTATAATGCCTCTATTCACATATCACATAGAAGACACCAAGGACACACCAAGGAGCGTACGGTGAAGACAGTAGGCAAGGACAGGTTGGTTCCCGGCTACAGCCCTTCTTATTCGCCCGCCCTCGTCGTCGACCAAGGCGAGACTTTCGTAGCGCAGACCCACGACCGCTTCGGCGGGCATTTCCCGCCCGACCCGGTTGCCAACAACATGATCACCGGACCTGTGTTCGTGCGTGGCGCTCAGCCCGGCCAGGTCCTGAAGGTGGACATCCTCGACATCCGTTTGACCACAGACCACGGGTTCATCAATATCTTTCCAGATAGGGGCGGCTTCCAGGGGCGCATTCCGGAAGCCCGCCAGCGGCGCGTCCCCATCGCGGACAACTACTGCCACTTCAGCGACAAGATAAAAGTGCCTCTCAGCCTGATGGTGGGGCGCATCGGCGTGGCCCCGAAGGAGGGAGAAATCCCCTCGAACACCGTGGGTCCGCACGGCGGCAATATGGACAACAACATGATCATTGCCGGCGCGTCGGTGTACCTGCCTCTCTTCGTGGAAGGCGGGCTGTTGTCCGTGGGCGACATCCACGCCGCGATGGGCGACGGCGAATCGTGCATCTCGGGCGTGGAGACGGCCGGCGATATCACTATGCGCTGCTCCGTCGTGACCGACCTGCCCATAACACGGCCGCTGGTGGTCAGCCACGGGTCGGTGATGACCACCGCCGAAGGAGATACCCTGGACGAGGCCGCCCGCATCGCCCTCTTCGATATGGCCGACCTTATGGTGCAGCGTCTAGGTCTGGACTTCACCGAAGCGGCGATGCTCATCAGTGTTGCGGCTGACCTGCGCGTCTGCGAGATCGTGAACCCGAAGAAAGATGTGAAGGTGGTCGTGCCCAGTCGCATCCTGCCGATATGAGGCAGCCGCGTGGGAAATATCTGGCCGTCACTAGGCTATCATCTGATCAGACCCAAGAAGTCCACCTGAGATAACCTCACCCCCTGACCCCTCGCCACGGCGAGTCGCCTCTGGCGACCTCTCCGTTTACGGAGAGGGGTGGCCGAAGGCCGGGGTGAGGTTACCCAGGGCAGTCGTGAAGAGATCCTGACCGGGAGAACAAGTGACTGTTCGCATACTATCCGCCGACGAAGCCCGCCGCACCGTGCTGGTGCGGCGCCCGCTGGAGGAGCGCGCCCTGCCTCCCGCCGTCGCCGCCGGCATCCGCCGCGCCTTCGGCGCGGACATACCTCCCGAGGAGGTGGTCCGCCGGATCATTGCCCAGGTGCGGGCCGAGGGGGACGCCGCGCTGCGCGACCTCGGACGGCGCATCGATGGGCTGGCGCTGGGCGAATTGGAGGTGCCGGCAGCGGAGGTGCGCGCCGCGCCACGAGGCATCCCCCGAGGACTACGGGCCGCGCTGGAGACGGCCGCCGACCGGGTAAGGGCCTTTCATGCCCAGGGCAAGCCCCTGTCATGGCTGGACGCCAGCGGGACCCTCGGTCAACTGGTGCGCCCTCTCGAGCGGGTGGGGCTGTACGCCCCTGGGGGACGCGCCGTCTATCCCTCCACCGTGCTGATGACGGCTATCCCCGCCAGGTCGGCCGGCGTGAGCGAGGTAGTCCTGTGCAGTCCGCCGGGGCCAAATGGGAGAGTGCACCCGAATGTCCTGGCCGCGGCCGCCATCGCCGGCGTGGACCGGGTGTTCTGCCTTGGCGGAGCCGGGGCCATCGCCGCCATGGCCTATGGGACCGAGAGCGTGCCGAAGGTGGACAAGATACTGGGGCCGGGCAATATCTTTGTGACAATCGCCAAGCGACAGGTCTTCGGCACGGTGGGCATCGACCAACTGGCCGGGCCAACCGAGACGATGCTGATAGCGGACGGTGCCGCCAACCCAGCCTGGGTAGCCGCCGATATGCTGGCCCAGGCCGAGCACGACCCGCTGGCCAGCGCCATCCTCATCACTACTTCGGCGGATATGGCCGAGTGGGTGCGCGTGGACCTGGAGCGGCAAGAGCGGGAGTTGCCCACCGGCTCCGCGGCAGCCGAGGCGCTGGCGGCGAACGGCGCCATCGTGGTGGCAGCCGACCTGGACGAGGCGATGGAGCTGGCAAACGCTTACGCGCCGGAGCATCTCTGCCTGCTGGTGACGGAGCCCTGGACGCTTATTGGCAAGGTGCGCAACGCCGGCGGCGTCTTCCTGGGCGAGCATTCGCCGGAGGTGCTGGGCGATTATGTGGCCGGGCCGAGCCACGTTATGCCCACAGGCGGCAGCGCGCGCTTCGCCTCGCCTATCACTATCCTGGATTTTCTGAAAGTGACTAGCCTGGTGGGCCTGGGCCGATCCGAGGCCGCCGCCCTCGCTCCTGCCGCCGCCGCCATCGCCGACGCCGAGGGGCTGCCGGCCCACGCCGAGGCTGCCCGCCAGAGGGCTGCCAGCCAGAAGCTGTAGGGGGTATGTTGGACAATAGGAGGCACAGCGTGCGTACATCAAGCATAGAGCGCCTGTTGCGCGCCGATATATTGGAGATACCCGACTATCCGGCGCCCGAGACACCGGCGGAGCTAAGCGCTCGCACGGGCATTCCGGAGGAGCATTTCATCAAGCTGGACCAGAGCGAGAATCCACACGGCTGCTCGCAGCGGGTGCGCTCCGCCCTGGCCCGCTTCGACCGTTACCATATCTATCCGGACGGAACGGCCGCCGACCTGCGCCGCCATCTGGGGGAATACGTCGGTATGCCCGCCGACCAGATCGTCGTGGGCAACGGCTCCGACGAGCTGATAGACATGACCCTCGGCATACTGATCGAGCCCGGCGACAGGGTGATCGTCAACTCGCCGACCTTCGCTTACTACGCAAGCTCCATCGGCGCCCACGCGGCCACCCTCGTCGATGTGCCCCGTCGCGGGGACTTCTCTATCGATGTCGATGCCGTGCTTTCGACCATCGATGACCGCACCAAGGCCATCATCATCGCCTCGCCCAACAACCCAACGGGCAACCTGACCCCTATCGCCGACATTCGCCGTCTGCTGGAGGGCGGCCCGCTGGTGGCCATCGACGAGGCTTACGCCGAGTTCGCCGGAACATCGGTGCTGCCGCTGATGGCCGAGCACGACAACCTAGTGGTAATCCGCACTTTCAGCAAGTGGGCAGGCCTGGCCGGCCTGCGCCTGGGGTACGGCATCTACCCGCCGGCCCTTATGCCGCATATCCTGAAGGTGAAGCCGCCCTTCAACACCAACATCGCAGCTCAGGTCGCCGGGCGCGTCTCCCTCGAGGACCAGGAGTACCTGCTGAGCACGGTACGCCTCATCGTGAACGAGAGGGAGCGGCTATTCCGCCGCCTGTCGGAGATAGAGTTCTTGAAGCCCTATCCTTCGGCGGCTAACTTCATCCTGTGCCAGGTGCTGCGGGGAGAGGCCCGCGATCTGCACCAGAAGCTGGAGGCAAACCGCATATTGGTGCGCTACTTCGACAAGCCGGGCCTCCGAAACTTCATCCGCATCAGCATCGGGACGCCCGAGGAATGCGACGAGCTAGTGCGCTGCCTGCGGGCCATCGGCCAGGCATATAGCATGGGCTAGCCACGGCGGAGGCGTGATGCGTCCCGGCCGTGGGGAGATTCTAACAGGAGAAAGCCAATGGACAAGCGATGCGCCACCATCAGCCGCAAGACCAACGAGACCGAGGTGCAGCTTAGCCTGACCATCGACGGCAGGGGCCAGTATGCCATCGACACCGGCATTGGCTTTCTTGACCACATGCTGACGCACCTGGCCCGCCATGGCCTCTTCGACCTGGAGGTGCGCGCCCGCGGCGACACGGCGGTCGATGCCCACCATACCGTGGAAGACGTCGCCATTGCCCTTGGACGTGCCTTCGGCGAGGCGCTGGGCGAGCGCCGCGGCATCGTACGGATGGCCGATGCTACGGTGCCGATGGACGAGGCCCTGGCGACGGTGGCCGTGGACATCGGCGGTCGCGGCCACGCCGTGGTCCAGGCCGGGTTCGCAGGCCCCAAGGTCGGGCAGGTGGACGTCGACCTCATTCCCCACTTCATCCAGACGCTGGCCCAGGGCCTTTTCAAAGTCGGGTGATTCTGCTGCCTGTGCGG
>JAMCWG010000036.1:0-676 GCA_023475235.1 Chloroflexota bacterium | reverse complement strand
CCCCACTTCATCCAGACGCTGGCCCAGGAGGCCCGAATGAACATACACTGCCGGGTCCTTTACGGGGCTAACGACCACCATAAAGTGGAAGGGCTTTTCAAGGCTTTAGCGCGGGCCCTGGACCGCGCCACGCAGCTCGACCCGCGCCTGGGCGGAGAAGTACCCAGCACCAAGGGGACGATTGGGGGCTAGGCCCTTACCCTCACCCTCTCCCAGAGAGAGGGTACGAAGCCCCTTCTCCCTCTGGGAGAAGGGTTGGGATGAGGGAAGGCTAAGCCCTCACCCTCACCCCCTCCCAAAGGTCGCCAAAGGCGACTCGCCGTGGCGAGGAGAGGGCACGAAGCCCTTTCTGCCTCTGGGAGAAGTTGCCAACGGCGACTCGTCTGCCAAAGGCGGACTCGCCTCTGGCGAGGGTTGGGATGATGGCTCGCCTACCTCCCAACGGCAAGAGGGTTGAGGTCGGTAGTGTAGTCGTACGTGTCGATGTGCTCCTGCCGCTTCAGATAGCCCACGATCAGGTAGGTCAGCGGCGTGGCGGCGACCTCGTAAGCCACCTTGAACGTCCACTGCGTCGCCATCGTCACCGCCAGCACGTCGGCCGGCATCGTGCCCACGAAGGCCAGGCCGATGAACACCAGCGAGTCGAGGCCCTGCCCAACCAGCGTCGACCCGATGG
>JAMCWG010000067.1 GCA_023475235.1 Chloroflexota bacterium | reverse complement strand
GTAGGTAGGTGGCATATCGATGAAAGAGGGGATCATCCGTATAGAGAACCTCACCAAGATCTACACTATGGGTGAGATGAAGGTGAACGCACTGCGTGGTGTGTCATTGAAAATAGACGAAGGGGAGTTCGTGGCCATTATGGGGCCTTCGGGCTCGGGCAAGTCCACTCTAATGAACATCATCGGCTGCCTGGACAAGCCGACTTCAGGTTCGTACATGCTGGACGGTATCGCCATTAACGGCCTTGGCGACAATGAGTTGGCCGAGGTACGGAACAAGAAGCTGGGCTTCGTGTTCCAGAGCTTCAACCTGTTGCCTCGAATACCTGCCGTCGAGCAGGTCGAGCTGCCGATGATATACAGCGGGGTCGCGAACCGACGGCAGCGAGCTATGGAGGCGCTGGCTATGGTAGGCCTGTCCAAGCGCGCCGGCCACAAGCCGACCGAGCTATCCGGCGGCGAGCAGCAGCGGGTGGCCATTGCCCGGGCCCTGGTGACCAACCCCAGCATCATCCTGGCCGACGAGCCCACGGGAAACCTGGATACCCGGGTGAGCGAAGAGATCATGGTCCTGTTCCAGGAGCTGAACGGCGAGCACGGTATCACCATATTGATGGTGACGCACGAGTCAGACATCGGCGCCCATACTAAGCGCCGGGTCAACGTGCGGGATGGTCGCATCTCCAGCGACGAGCTGGTGGAGAGCCCCTTGCAGGCGACCGAAAGACTCAAGACTATGCCCAAACCGGAATCCGAAAACGGCAACGGAGAGAACGGCATCCAGACCGGCAGTGCAGCAGTGGCAGGGAGATAGCGGCGATGAATATAGTGGAAAGCCTGAAAATGGCGCTGCGTAGTCTGTCCGCCAACAAGATGAGGGCCGCCCTCACTATGCTGGGTATGATCATCGGCGTGTCCGCGGTGATTGCCCTGATGGCGATAGGGCAGGGAGCGACGGCTTCCGTCACCAGCCAGATCCAGGGCATGGGAACAAACCTGCTGTTCGTCAGCCCAGGCGCTGCCCGCCAGGGAGGCTTCAGCTTCGGGGCGGGGTCAGCGCCGACCTTGACGCTGGAAGACGCCCAGGCCATTGCGAGCAACGTGCCCAGCGTGGTAGGGGTGGCCCCCCAGGCCAACAGCCGGGCGCAGGTGGTGGCCGGTCCTAACAACACCACCACCTCTATCCTGGGAACCACCCCGTCATATCAAGATGTGCGCAACTTTCACGTCGCCTCGGGCGACTTCTTCACTCAGGCCAACGTGGACAGCCGGTCCCGGGTGGCCCTCCTCGGCAGCACCACGGCACAGACCCTCTTCGGCGATGCCGACCCCATCGGCCAGGAGATCAAGATCAACAGGGTCAGCTTCAAAGTGATCGGGGTAATGGAAACAAAGGGCTCCCAGGCGGCCGGCAACCAGGATGATGTGGTTATCGTACCGGTAACCACGTTGCTGCAAAGGCTCACGCGGCAGCGGACTTCGCGCGGCGGGCTGGTGGTGCAGCAGGTGAACGTGCAGGTGGCGGACCAGCAATTGATGACCCAAGCCGTGGACGACATTGGCAACTTGCTGCGGGACCGCCACCGCGTTACGGAAGATGACTTCACCATTCGTAGCCAGGAGGATATGCTCAGCACGTTGGAGACAGTGACCCAGACGATGACCCTCCTCTTGGGCGCTATCGCCGGTATCTCATTGATAGTGGGCGGCATCGGCATCATGAACATCATGCTGGTCTCGGTGACCGAGCGTACCCGCGAGATCGGCATCCGCAAGGCCATCGGCGCCAAGCAGAGCGACATACTGATCCAGTTTATCATCGAGGCGATGGTCGTTAGCGTGATCGGGGGACTGATGGGCATATTGGTCGGGGTTGGCCTATCGGAGGTTGCGTCAAGATTCGATCTGGGCGGTCAGCAGCTCCACCCAGTGGTGGCACAGGAGGCTGTGCTGCTGGCCTTCGGCGTTTCGGCGGCCATCGGGCTATTCTTCGGCATCTATCCGGCCAGCCGCGCCGCCGCCCTGAACCCGATCGAGGCGCTGCGTTATGAGTGAGACCTTCCATTAGTAGGTTACTCTAACCCTTGAGCGGGTTCGGAACCCGCGCAAGGGTTGTGCTGTCAAATGGCTGGCACAGTTTATGCAGGAGTAGTAAGTGAGCAAGAACTTTCGTGTATTGTTGGTTATGGTGATCGTGGCCGGGCTTGCGGCTGGCGCCGCGTTCGGAGCCGGCGCTGTCTACGGCCGAACGCTCGGCCCCAAGCAGACTACCACTGCCAGCACTGGCTCGTTTGGCCAGGGAGGCAGCGGCAATGGTGGCATCGCCGGCACTAGCGGCGGAGCAACTGCCGGTGGCCGAGGGGGGACCGCCGGCACGGTAGACAGCATCAGCGGCGACACATTGACGATCAGGGGCCAAGACGGCACCCCTATAACGGTGAAGCTGGATAGCAAGACGACCATCCATAAGACAGTCGACGGCACCCGTGACGACCTCACACCCGGCACGACCGTGTTTGTGACCGGCAGTAAGGCGGCCGATGGCACCGTGACTGCCAGCCAGATAACCATTACGCCGGCGGGCGCCGCTCCCGGTGGCATACCGTCGGGCAGCGCTACCCCCGGTGGGCGCTCTTCTGGCGGCAGCGGCAACACCCCTGGCGGCGCATCGTCGGGCGGTAACTCCGGCGGGCGGTCCTCCGGCGGCACCGGCTCCGGGAACCGCTAGGCATATCCAGAGACCGCTGAACAGCGGCACCGGAAAGATACACCGGATACCATGAAGGAGAGGTCACAGTGATGTCGTTGCTGAAGAACTTGCTCATCGGGCTCCTGAGCAGCCTGCTGGCCGTGGGCATGATGGTCGGCTACTTTGAGGTGCGGCCTTCAATAAATATGAAGCTCCCGCCACTGCCCACCATCGTGCCCGTCGCACAATCGAGCCAGGTGCTGCCCCAGGAACTGGCCGCTCCGACCAAGGACCGTCCGACGGCGCTTATGGACAGCGAGAAAACGCTGGTGGACGTGTACAAGCGCGTCAATCCGGCCGTCGTCAACATCACCAGCATCACCAGCAGCAGCAATAATCTGTTCGGCAACGTGCCGGAGCGCGGCGTCGGGTCGGGCTTCATCATTGACAAGAACGGCGATATCCTGACCAACAATCACGTGGTCGAAGACGCCAGGCGCATCGAAGTAACGCTGTACGACGGGACGAAGGTAAAGGGCGAGCTCGTTGGACGGGACCCCAGTGTCGATGTGGCCGTGGTGAAGATAAATGTGTCCGCCGACAAGCTGCAACCGGTGACGATGGGAGACTCCGATAGCTTGCAGGTGGGACAGATGGCTATCGCCATCGGCAATCCCTTCGGCTTCAGCGCCACGCTCACCACCGGCGTGATCAGCGCCCTGGGCCGGGTGATGCCAGCCGAGACGGGCCGCGTCATCCGCAACATAATCCAAACCGACGCCGCCATCAATCCGGGCAACTCCGGGGGCCCGCTGTTGAACTCCAGCGGCGAGGTCATCGGCATAAATACAGCCATCCAGAGCCCGGTCCGTGGGTCTGTCGGCATCGGCTTCTCGTTACCGATCAACACAGCGCGCCGCTTCCTGCCACAGGTAATGGCGGGCGGGGTGGTGCAACATCCGTGGCTTGGCATTGCGGGCCGGCAACTGACGCCCGACGACGCCAAGGACCTGGGTCTGTCGGTCGACCAGGGCGTGTACGTCGAGCAGGTCGTGCCCGATAGCCCGGCGGACAAGGCCGGCCTGCGCGGCGCACAAGCGACTCGCCAGCAGGGGCGCGGCACTTCCCCGCAGCGGACGGGCGACGTGGTGGTGGCCGTCGACGATGTGCAGGTAAAGAGCACGGAAGACATCACCGGCTACCTGGACGATAAGAAGACCGTGGGCGACACGGTCACCCTGAAGGTACAGCGCGGCAACGAGCAGATAAGCCTGCAGGCAACCCTCGCGCCATGGCCAGAGGATATGAGCAGCAGGGGGCGCTGAAGCCAATTCACCGGCCATTGAGGTGATGGGGATGACACCAAGCAAAGGGGGGCCGCTCAGGCTGGCCCTCCTCTGCCTTTTCACCCTGGTGACCGCAACCCTGACGGGCTTGCTGGCGCTGACAGCCTACGATTTGGCCGCCGGCAGCGCCGAGGGTATGCTGCGAAACCCAACTGCCCAGTCTCCACCTGGCGTCGATCCCGACACGGGGATCGACCCTGAGCCCAGGCCCGCTGCGCTCCAGTCCTCCTCATCCTCCGACTTATCCACTACGGCGACACGCTCTATCACCGTCGCCATCGACCCCGGCCACGGGGGACCCGCCGATACCGGCGGCATGCACCGAAATGCCGAGGGCGAGATCGACCTGACCGAGAAGCAGGTCAACCTGGCCATCGCCATCCGCCTGGCCGAGCTGCTGCGGGGTGAGGGGTACCGGGTTGTCCTCACCCGCGAGGCCGACAAAGCGGTCAACGACCCGCCGCAGGACCGGAACGGCGACGGACAGATCGACGACCACGACGAGCTGCAGGCTCGCGTAGATATCGTCAACGCATCCGGCGCCCGCGTGTTCGTGTCGGTCCACAGTAACGGCTTCCCCGACCCCGCCGAATCAGGGACCGAGATATGGTGGTCGCCGGACCGGTCCTTCGCCGACGACAACGCCTTCCTGGCCGCCCAGACGCAGACCGCCGTCCTGAAGCGGCTGGCCGATGCCGGGTACCGCAGCGAGGACCGCGGGCTGAAGGTCGACCGGGCCTATCGGGTCCAGGATGGATCGCCGTACATCTTCGTCCTCGGGCCTGCGATCGACGAGCACCACCCCCGCGCCACGCAAATGCCCGGCATCCTCGGTGAGACGCTGTTCATCACCAACGATACGGAGGCCGGGCTGCTCAGGCAGCCCAGTATCATCGACGCCCTAGCGATGGGGTATCGTGACGGCATAGTCGCCTTCCTCACCCGCAGATAGCGTTCTCATGGCATAATCTGCTGGAATCGATCGCAGGAGGGATGGCAGTGAAGAATCGGCAACCGAGCGGGTGGCTCGCGTTCCCGGCCTTTCGCCGCTGCATTTTACTGATGGTCGCGGCATTGTTGCTGCTGATGGCAGGAACAGCCTTCGTAGCCGCCACATCTTCCCGCGCCGGTCCCGGCGGGGAGGGCAGGCCCTCGGCGTCCGCCGAGGTGGCCACCGTCACTCCTGGCCCAGCTAGCGAGCCTTCAGTGGAATCTACGCGGGTCGAGCCTTCAGAGAACTCTGCGCCGAGCGAGGCCCCAACGCCTACTCCAACGGCACCGCTGCCCCGCCCGTGCAGTCACCCGCGGCGAAGATGCCGGGCAC
>JAMCWG010000171.1 GCA_023475235.1 Chloroflexota bacterium | reverse complement strand
GCGGGGGAGCGGGTGGTGGAATGGGTAAAGGACAAGCTATGGATCTATCACCCCTTGCCACCCGCCTACAAACTGCGTTACCGCCGCTTCCGCAGCAGTTGGCTACACTAAAGTGGGTCCCTGCAAGCGGCGTTGGCAGCAGGTCTACGACAACCGGGGTTGATGTATGGGCCGACCCGCGTGTCGGCCCTAGCCAGGGCGCACACGCGGGTCGGCCCATACAGAGCCGCGAGTACGTCTGGAGCAGCCCTATAGTTGGTGGAATCGTTGGCGGCCGCCGGTCCCACGTGCTAGACTCGGCCTCGACCTCGGAGGTGAGCGATGCGGGTGGCAGTGATCGGCGATGTGCACAGCAATGCAGCGGCGTTTCAGGCGGTAATCGACGACTTCGGCACCATCGACGAGGTCTGGTGCCTGGGGGACCTGGTGGGCTACGGGCCGGCCCCCAACGAGTGCATCGATCTGCTGCGGCAGATGCGCTACCTGTGCGTAGCCGGAAACCACGACTGGGCAGCGGTCGAACGTATTTCCACCAGGGACTTCAACCCCGACGCAGCAACGGCAGCCCAGTGGACGGCCACACAGCTCACCCAGGACAACCGGCGGTTTCTGGAAGGGCTGCCCCTGACCCTGATCTCGGGCCAGTTCACGCTGGCCCACGGCAGCCCGCGGGACCCCATCTGGGAGTACGTCCTCCGAGGGCGGGACGCGGCGGCGTCATTCCGTTATTTTGACACGTCCTTTTGCTTCGTGGGCCACACCCACGTGCCCGCCGTCTTCGGCGAGCCGCGCGCCCCTTCGCCGGCCCCGCCGAGATACGGTGAGGCATTCCCGCTGGGCCATCTTCGCATGATCATCAATCCGGGCAGCGTGGGCCAGCCGCGGGACGGCTTTCCCGAGGCCCGTTACATCCGGCTGGACACGGATAAGCTCACCATCGAGTACCGGCACGTCCCCTACGACATCTCCCGCACTCAGCAGGAGATGGAGAACGCCGGCCTGCCGGAAATGCTCATCTGGCGGCTCGAGTACGGGCAGTAGCCCTCCCATGCGGAGCCGGCACCGGTTCTATCCCTCCAGTAGATGGCGGGGGTTGTCCTGGACCATCTGCTTCACCTGGGCCGCGCTGAACCCAGCCTCCAGCATCGCTCTGATGAAGGAGCGTAGTCCTTCCGTCGGAGGCGGGTTGTGCGCCTGGCCGAAATCGGTGGCCATCACGGAGGAGGGCACGCCGACCAGGTATATATTGTGGGCCATCTCCGCCGTCGGCACGCCCCACTGTCCCACGGTATTGCCGTAGCAGTGCTCGAAGTAGCAGCCGATGCCGGCCAGTTGCAACTGCTCGTCGGCGGACATTCCCACCAGCGGCGACTCGGGATGCGTGACCATCACTTTGACATCGCGGGACCGCGCCTCACGGGCAATCGCGAAGATCTCGGCTACGCTGATATGGCCCGTCTCCAGGAGGGCGTTGGCGCCTTTCACCATGTCGAAGACGTCGTACAGCGCAGTCACCAGGCGTCCCTGCTCGTCCACCACCTTCACGGCGTCACCCCGCGTGCCGCCGCCCACGCCGGCCGCCCGCTCGCTGGTGGCTGCCAACTGGCGATGGTGCTCCGAAGAGATGGTGGGCAACCACACGATGCGGGCACCGAGCGCCAGGGCGACGCGCACGGCCTCCGGGTTGATGCCGCCCACCCCGGCGTTCAACGCGATGCTCCCATACACGCGAACGCCCGGCGTAACCTGGGTGGCGAGGGCAGCCTGGCCGGCGGTGGCGGCCTGATGGTTCTTGCTGACGTAGCCGGCCATACCGGCATCTGCCGCTGCCCGCGCCAGGCCGAGATCGTCCATCTTCCGGGGCACCAGGTCGGGCGCAGCGTGGACGTGCGTGTCGATGGCACCCCGCATCAGATCGTCGACCAGTGCCGGGTCTATTCCTGTTTCTGCCACTGTTGTGCCTCCTGCTTGAAGGAATGCGACGGCCGGTGTAGCTCGGCGGGCTGGCCCGGCACACGCGGCCGCCCTGGGCCTACAGGTACGCTAGTGATGGCCCACAAGAGCGCACGCCTGCGAATGAGTCTCGTGCAGGACGGCCAGCGCCATTCGTGCCTCCGCCTCAAAATCGACGAAGTCCGGCTCGATGGAAACGCTCTTGTCGTAGCCCATCTCACGCAGTATCTCAAACGAGCGCAGGTACATATCTCTCTGTTCGGGATTGGTGCCCGGCGACCTCCTGTCCAGGTCTGTGAAATGGACGTGGTACAGGTCCTCACCCGGTATCTTCAGGCTCTCCAACGGGTCGTCATTATGGAGCATGTGGTAGATGTCAGCCACCACATGAACATTCGGCTTGCCGACGGACCGCGCCATATCAGTTGCTTCCCGCACGGTCAGGATCAGGCTCTCCATCTTATGCGTGACGGACTCCATGAGGACGTTCAGCTCGCAGCGCTCTGCGACGCCGGCCATATACAGAAGCGCCTCGCGCATTTGCTCGAGGGATCTCTCCCTGGGGAAGCCTTCGGGCACCTTCCGGGAAGCCGGGCTGCCCCAGCCGATGTTCTGCCCGCCCAGGGCCTTCGCCCGAGCGAAGCTGACCTCGATGTAATTGCGGTTGCGGGCATCGTCCACATTGGGGCCAACGAAAACGATACCCGACGTGAAGAATTTGTTGAACCCCCGTACCGGAATGCCGGCGGCCAGCAGCCGATCGCGAACGGGGGTGAACGCCGATTCGTCTTGCTCAGCGGCGAGCTCGCGGCCCTCGATCTCAATGAAATCGTAGCCGATGGCTTTGGTCAGCGCAGCATTCTGAGAAACAGTGCAGCATCCGAAGAGCATCGTCGTCTCCTCCCGAGGAAAAATATATGCTCACCAGGGCCGGGCCCACCGAATCCGAGCGGGGAACCGAATTGACTGCGCGTTCGCCCCGGTGTGTATAGCCAAGCCTCCCATCATAGCACATTGTATGCTAATATCCAAGTGATTTGGGTAAGCAATTTGGCCCAATCTGTTTCTGTTTGCTTTTTGCCTCGATGTCCGCTAGAATCGTCTTCCATATATGGTTCGAGCAGTTTTTCTAGACCTTTACAATACCATCTGCTACTTCGATCCCTCTCGCGAGGAACGGCAGCAGCTAGCTTGTCGCGCCGGCGGGTTCGAAGTGTCCGTGACGGCACTTCAAAGGGCATACACGCGCGGAGAGGACTACTGGACCGTGGAGAACGCCCGGCGGTCCATCGCCCGCCTGCCGGACGCCGATCGGCTGGCCTTCTATGCCCAGTATGAGCAATACCTGCTGCAGCAAGCAGGGCTGGAGACGAGCATCGAGCAGGCGGCGGAGATCTATGCCGGGTACCTCTCCTATCCCCGGTGCCTCAAGCTGTACGACGACGTCCTTCCGGTCCTGGCCCAACTGCGGGGACGCGGCCTGAAGATCGGGCTGATCTCCAACAACGATCGCCCGGTCGACGCCATCTGTGACGAGCTATGTCTTACCCCTCACCTGGACGTGGCCCTCAGCTCCATCGTGGTCGGCTACGAGAAGCCCGACCCGCGAATCTTCGAGGTGGCCCTGACCCACCTCGGGGTGCGAGGGCCAGAGGCAATGCACGTGGGCGATCAATATCACTCCGACATCGTTGGCGCACAGGCTGTGGGGATAACTCCGGTGCTCATCGATCGCTCCGGCCTGCAGTGTTGCCCGCCGGGATGCGGGCGGATCGAGAACCTCTGGCAACTGCTCGAGCTGCTATGCACATCGCCCTGAACGCGCACCTGCTTTCCTTCGGGCCAACCTATCGGGGAGCGGGCATAAGCTGGTACATCCGCAACCTCATCCCGAATCTCCGGCTGGTGGATACTCAGAATACTTATACGGTCCTGTTGGGCGACGGCCGTCTGCCGCCCGAGTTTGCCCCCGGCGCCCGCTTCCGGCCCGCAGTCAGCCGCTGGCCCACCGTGCGCCCGGCAGTGCGCATCCTGTGGGAGCAGCTCGTTCAGCCGCTCGTGCTCGCCTCCCGGCACATCGACGTCCTGCACTCGATGGGCTACGTCCAGCCGCTGCTCTGCCCGTGCGCCTCGGTGGTCACGGTGCATGACCTCAGCTTTCTGTTGTTCCCGCAGTACTTCAACCGACTGAATCGCCTCTATCTGGCCCACTTCACCCGCCTTTCCACCTATCGCGCCGACCGAGTGATTGCCGTATCGGAGAGCACCAAGCGGGACCTGGTCCGGCTGCTGGGGCTGCCCGCCGCCAAGATCGAGACCGTGCACTCGGCGATACAGCCCGGCTTCGAGCCGATCCACGACCGGTCTGTCCTGGAGGCGTTTCGTCGTCGACAGGGCATAGCCGGCCCATTCATTCTGTTCATCAGCACCCTGGAGCCGCGCAAGAACGCCGAGCGGCTCATCGCCGCCTTCGCCTGTCTGAAGCGAGACCACAAGCTGCCCCACAAGCTCGTGCTGGCCGGTGCCAGGGGTTGGCGTTTCGAACGCATCTTCGCCTCTGTGGAGGAATTGGGCCTGCAGAACGAGGTTGTGTTTCCCGGTTTCGTACCCCCTGACGATATGCCGTTGTGGTATAATTGCGCCGAATTGTTCGTCTATCCATCGCTCTACGAGGGCTTCGGCTCGCCGCCTCTGGAAGCGATGGCTTGTGGCACACCGGTGGTGGCCTCTGACAGCGCATCACTGCCGGAAATTGTAGGTGACGCGGCCCTGCTGGTCGAACCTACGGACGTCGATGGCTTGGCAGACGCGATATGGCGTATCCTCAGCAGTCCGACTTTGAGGATGGAACTAGCAGAAAAGGGGCTCCAGCGCGCCAAAAAGTTCTCTTGGACGAAAACGGCGCGTCGTACTATCAAGGTTTACGAAAGCATAGCCGGATAGTTAAGGGGCTAGCCATGACTAAGAAGCAGCAACACTGGCTGACGACTGGCGTCACTATCGCCCTTGATGCTGTCCTCATCTACGCCTCCTTCTGGCTAGCATGGTGGCTTCGCTACGAGCAGGAATGGCTCCTAGAGGTTGCCGACCCCTATTACGCCTCGGTCGATGTCTACTCTGCCGTTCAGCTCTCGCTGGTGCCGGTGCTGCTCACCATCTTCCAGTTGCAGGGACTGTACCGCCGGCCTCGCCACACCTACTGGATCGACGATGCCGCCAAGATCTTCGGCGGTGCCACCATCGGCACCGCGATACTGATCGTGATGGTATTCTACTTCCGCCCCGCGGCCCTATCCAGACTGATGTTCGTCTACGCCTGGATGATGATCACCGCGGTGCTGGCCATCGAGCGGCTCCTCGAGCGGGGCGTGTGGTCGTACCTGGTGCGCCGGGGCGTCGGCATATCGTCAGGGGGTACGAAACCA
>JAMCWG010000139.1 GCA_023475235.1 Chloroflexota bacterium | reverse complement strand
ACAACCTGGCCATCGACCCGCGGCTCCCCGGCGGCAGTTACCGCTGGACGGTGGCGTTACGCCCCGGCTCCGATGCCGCGCTGGCAACAGGTGCCGTCGAATTAGGGCGGGTCACGATGGCGCCGCGCCCTGCCCTACAGCCGACATCGCAGCCGCAGCATACGATGGACACTGGCTTCGGCGACCTGGTCCGGCTGTCCGGCTACAGCCTTAGCGACGAGCGCGCCTCTCCCGGCGGTACCCTCGGCCTCACCCTGTACTGGACGCCGCTGAACGATATCGGTGAGGGCTACTCCATGTTCGTGCACGTCGTCGATGCGGGGGGAAAGCTGGTGGCCCAGCGGGACAGCGTGCCTTGCGACGGCAAGTGCCCGACGACTTCCTGGGTGCCGGGCGACACCATCGAGGACCATTACGAGATCAGCCTGCCGAAGGAACTGCCCCCCGGCCAGTACCAGATCGTAGTTGGCCTGTACCTGCCCGTCAGCGGCCAGCGGCTACCGGTAGCCGGTGCCGGTGAAGATTCGGTCACTCTGCCGAAACACCTGACCGTCAAATGACTAGGGGCGCACGGCCGTGCGCCCCTACGTTTCCCATAATCATCTTCACATGGGGTCCCGATGCGGCCGTGCGCCCCCTACGCGCTGACCCGGCCACCCGCCCTTCGGGTGCGAAGCGCCGCCCTCATCGCAGCCGATCACGGCTTATCGCCGCGAGCACTCGGGTTCTCTTTGTCCATCGCCCAGTTAAGTGGATTGTTCAGGATGTATTCTTCGATTTCGTACAGCGACTCATCGTTCCGTACAATGTGCTCATAGTAATTGCGCTGCCACACCGGCGTCCCAGGTGACTGTCGCGATTCATTGATGTGCTTCGTGGTGGCTGCTTTGAATCCAGCGACGAATGCGCCCAATGACCTTGGCTGACGTTTTCTCCCTGCGGTCCCGGAGACAGATCCGGTGCCAGGAGCAAGCGTTGTGGCGTCATCACGAATGATCACGACACCGTGAATATGATTTGGCATCACAACAAACTCGCCTAACTCGACTTCTGCCCTGATTTCCGAAGAACGGAGCCATTCTTGATGCACGATTCGGCCGAGCCGGTTCAAGAGCATCTCGTCACCGATAACACTTCCGAATAGCTGTTGTCTGTTGTGAGTGCAAATGGTGACAAAGTAGGCTCCTGATTGGGAATAATCGTATCCCTTCAGTCGGATCGAACGGCGATGCCGTTGCCCAGATTGGTGTTCGGTCTTGTGAGGCAATCGCGTTCCTTGACGAAATCATGGAACCACACGGTGTTGTAGTAGGGGCGCACGGCCGTGCGCCCCTACGTCTGTCGGCGCGCTGATTTACTTGAACAGCATGTCCGCTGTGCGCTGCAGCATCGGGACGCCGCGCACTTCCTGCTCGAACAGAGGAACAATCGCCCGTACACCGCCGTCGAAGGTCTTCCAGATGGTGTCCATATGCTCGGCCTGCGCCGCCACGCGGTTCAGCACGAACTCGTCGGTGGTGCCCTGCAGGATGGTGTTGTCGATGAGCATGTTCACGATCACGCCGCCCACCGGGATGCCGAAGTCGTGGAACCAGTTGATGAAGCGGGTGATGACAGCGATGGGCAGCGCCTCGGGTATGGTGACAAAGAAAAAGGCCGTCTTCTGGTCGTCCGTCAGCAAACGCTGGGCGTTGGCCATCCTGTCCTGGAACGACAGAAGGTAGTCCATCAGCGGGTCTTTCTCCTTCTTCTTGCTGAAGGACAGCATCTCCCGCAGCGACTTAGCCTCTTCGCGGCTCTTGAGCATCTTCTGCACCCATAGCGAGTAGACCTTGGACATGCCCAGCAGCCGGCGGGCGTTGGCCGTGGGCGCCGTGTCGAAGATATACACCTCGTACTCATCACGGAACATCAGATCGACCATGTTCTCGAACATCGCCGACTCCTCGAAGGCCGGGTTCATCGTGGCCGACTCAATGAAGTCGTCTGCCTTAGTGTTCAGGTCCGCATACTGCAGGAACCAGGCGATCTTCTCCCGTATCTCCCGCTTGGAGCGCTCGATGGTCTCGCTGGTATCGATCTCGAAGGCGTGCAGGTTCTCGGCCCCGTCGACCGGGGTCGGCTTGCCGAACACGTTCTGCCCCAGCAGCGAGGAGATACTGTGCACCGGGTTGGTGCTGGCCAGCAGCGTCTTCTTGCCCTGGCGGGCGAACCAGAGGGCGGCGGTCCCGGCCATCACCGTCTTGCCGACGCCCCCTTTGCCGCCGAAGAAGGCGTAACGCAGGTCGGGGTGTTCTCTTACAAAGTCGGCCATCGACTTCTCAATACCTGGCATTGCTCATCCTCCCGATATCACACGAACTCGACAGTCCCGATCACGAGGCGAACATGATGTTCGACAGGCGCTCGATCATCGGGAGGCCGGTGATGTCACGCTCCAGCTCCGGAACATGGGTAAGCACTTCGCCGCCGAACTGCTGGTCGATGCGCGCCAGATGGGTCTGCTGCATCTCGATGCGGCGGCGCAGGTACTCCGGGATATCCGGCTTCAGTCTCTCTTTGGGAATGACCCGATTGACCACGTAGCCGGACAGCGGCACGTCGAATTTCCTGAACAACTCGGCGGCCTTCAACGTGTCGAGGACGGTCATCTCCTCGGGGACCAGCACGAAGAAGAAAGCGGTCCGCTCCTTGTCCGTCAGGATCTTCGATGAAGTGCTGATGCGGTCCTTGATATAGCGGAGCTCCCGCAGGATGGCGTCCTCATCCATCTCCCCTGCGCCACGGCGCATAACGTTGGCCACCTGGTTGTACTGTCCCATGTCCTCGCGCAGCTTGGTGATCTTCTCGATCCACTGGTCGTAGACGCTCGCCATGCTCAGGTAGTACAGGGCGTGGCCCAGAGGGACCAGATCGTAGATATAGTAGTCGTAATCGCCCTTGACCACGATGTCCACCACCTCGTCGAAGATGGCGCTCTCCTCCATTGCCGGCTCGGCCGAGGCGGCCTCGATGTACGACTCGATCTCCTCCGGTATCTCGTCCATGCTGTACATATCGCGTATCTTCTGACGAATCTCGTTCTGGTACTCGCGGATCCGCCGGTCGGCGTCCAACTCCTGGGCATAAAGGTTCGGCATTATCTCGACCGGCCCCTGGCCGAAGATGTTTCGCTGGAATATATCGGAAAGGCTGGCCTGGGGGTCCACACTGAAGACCAGCGTCTTATGTCCTTGCTTGGCTAAGTAGTAGGCCGTGGCGGCGGAGAAGGTGGTCTTGCCCAGGCCGCCCTTGCCGCCGAACATTATGTAGCGGCGATTGGGATACTTCGCAAAGATATCGGCTAGCGGAATAGTAACACCTCCTGACTATGTCTAGGTCCGGCAACCCCACCGGTGCCTATCAAGCGCGCAGGCTCGAAACGTCTCTGCAGCGATAGGAAGCGCGGGATATCCGGACCGGCCCTCCCTTCAGGCGAGCGCGTCGGTGAGGTCTCGCTCCCGCAGCATCCGCCGCTTCCAGGTGGCGATCTGCGGCACGACGTATGGCAGCAGGCGCAGGGAGTAGTACGGTGGCAGAATGGGTACGCCCAGCAGGTCGCCCATCGTGATCAGGATGAAGAGATGCTCCATGCTGGCCCGAGTCTTGAGGGCGTAGCGCGTCATATCGTGGGCGGCCATGCCGTAGATGAATTCCTTGACCCCTTGAAAGAATCCCATAGCTGCTATTCAGCCTCCTTTCAGAGAATGGGCTATCGCGGCCCGCAGGCGCCCCTCGTCCCAGCCGATCACCGTGGCCCGGCCGCCGATGATGAAGGCCGGATACCGGCGGACCCGGTGCCGGAGGGACAGCCACACGCCGCCCAGCGACTGCGGGTCGACCAGCTCGAAGCGCACATTGCCGCCGAAGTCCGACGCCAGCGCCTCCAGCATATCCCACAGGCGGGCGTACTCGGCCGTGAGCTCCGCCGGGTATTCTTCGGCTATGCTCTGTCGCGCCGCCTGCCCGACGCCCACCTGGGCGAACATCGCCTCGCAATGCGCGCAATGCCCATAGGTGACCAGCGTGTTGGCCACCACCGTGACCCTTACCGATGGCAAAGAGCCAACCTCCTGCGGCGCCGGGCGTAGAGCCCGGACGCCGCAGCATTCAACAGACGAGTTACGACTCTCGGTTCTACGCAGTGACTTTTTGGTCGGCCGTCGGGCCGACCTTCGGAGCCGTTCGATAGCGCCGGAAGGCCGTCCAGCCGTCCCAGGCCAGGACCAGCGCGGCCACGACCAGGAACAGGCTCAAAATGGACATCAGGTAATTGCCAGCGGCCACACCCGCGTCGCTGGCCTTGCTCGCCACCACATACAGGTTCCACGCGGTCAGTAGCAGCGCGCCTATAGTAGTGATAAACATAAAGGCCATCGGCAGCGCGGCGAAGGCAGCCCGCTTCCCCTCGGACACTAGCCAGAGCGAGACCATCATCAGGGCCAGTGCCGCCAGCAACTGGTTGCTGCCGCCGAACAACTGCCACAGCAGATTGAAGGTGCCCGTGCTGACCAGGAACAGGGTGATGAGCAGGCCGACGATGGTGGCGACGTGCATATTCTTCAGGACCGGCACGGCGTCGCCCACCAGCTCGGCTGTGGCCACGCGGACGAAGCGGAACACCAGCAGCAGGATGGTGAGCGCCAGCATCACGAAGACCGCGCCCGCATAGGTCTGGCCGATGTTTGGCGGGATGCCGAAGGACCCCATCAGCGTGCCCATGCCCTGAGAGAAGACGCCGCCGGGCCCGAGCTTGCCGAAGGTCTCCTTGAAGGCATCGAAGTTGGCCACGGCTGCCCCGCCGGCGATCAGGGCGATGACGGCCAGGATCATCTCGGCCAGCATCGACCCGCCGGTCACCGGAAGGGCATCGGCCTCGCTCTCCAGTTGGCGGGCCGTGCCCGAGCTCGACACCAGGCTATGCCAGCCCGAGATGGCGCCGCAGGCAATGGTCACGAAGAGCATCGGCCAGAGCGTCATTACCGTGCCGGCGGCAGGGCCCGCCGCAGGGGCAATGTTCCAAGTCGCATAGGCCGGCACATTGAAGGTGGGATGGAGCACCAGCACGCCGACGACGCCGCCCAGCATCAGGATGGCCACGATCCAGAAGGCCACGAAAATGGTCGGCTGGGTGAAGCGCCAGATGGGCAGGACCGACCCGAAGTAGCAGGGGATCAGCGCCAGCAGCGCCCAGATGAACTTGTTCATCGGGAAGGCGCCCACCACGGGCTCCTTGGGAAGGCCGCTGAACCACGCCGAGATGGCGTCGAGCGAGCCAGCCCAAATGGCGATGACGGCAATCCCCACGGTGACGACGATGGTCGCCAGTATGTCCATTCGTCGCGTGTAGATGAGGTAGCCGGCCAGCGCCCCCATCAGCAGGACCGCGATGACCCCGAGGGGCACCTTGGGATCGGCCAGTTGCGACGCGATCAGGTTCATGAAGGCGGCGGCGATCAGGATCAGGTAGAAGTAGATGAATGATAGTAGGATGACGCGGGCCCTGGGCGATATGAAGCGATACGACAGGCCGCCGAAGGTCTGGCCTTCGTTGCGCATCGACATCATCGCGCTCATGTAGTCCTGGACCCAGCCGATGAAGAAGACGCCGAAAATGAGCCAGAGAAATGCAGGCACCCACCCCCATTGGATGGCGGTGATGGCGCCCACCACGGGTCCGGTAGCGGCGATAGACTTGAATTGAAAGCCGAAGAGGATGTTCCGGCTGGTGGGCGTGAAGTCTACGCCATCCATATACATCTTCGCGGGCGTAGGCTTCTTGGCATCGGCCTTGACGATGTTTCGGTCAATGTAGCGGCCATATACGAGGTATCCGAGCGCAGCTACGACCAGAGCAATCAACAGCACGATCAGTGAATTCACACTAACCTCCAATGTATTAAGCCTGGTATGGACGCGTAGCCCGATAGCGCCTCACAACGGCCTGAGGGCGCCGCCTGCCCTGACGCATCACCTCCTTCTGCCCGGATTGACCGAGGGGGCGCTTTATTGGCTACTGTTATATTCCTGCGCGCTGCAGAAGTCAACACATTTCAATATGCAAATGCTATTCATGTAAATGCTGTTCGCCCCGGAAAGATACGCTCTACTAACGATGTGATGCCCGCCCTCGCCAAAACAAGAGGGGTGCCCTTCGCGAGCACCCCCGGATTATGAAACGGCCACCTTCTCGCGTGACGAGCGGCAACACCCAGCCGTCGTCAGCGATCGACCATGCTCAACTCTGCTTGAGGGCCTGGTCGAGGTCGTACAGAATGTCGTCGATGCTTTCCAGCCCGATGGACAGGCGGATGAAGTCTTCGGTGACACCTGTTTCCAGTTGCTGCTCGCGTGTAAGCTGCTGGTGAGTGGTGCTGGCCGGATGGATCACCAGCGACTTGGCGTCGCCCACGTTGGCGAGCAGCGAGAACATCTTCAGCTTGCCGATGAAGCGCTTGCCGGCCTCCAGTCCGCCCTTGATGCCGAACCCGATGATGGCGCCGAAGCCGCCGCGATGGTACTTGACGGCCAGCGCGTACGAGGGATGGGACGGCAGCCCCGGATAGTTGACCCAGCCAACCTTGGGATGGGCTTCGAGGAACTGCGCCACGCGCATCGCGTTCTGGCTGTGCCGCTCCATACGCAGCGGAAGCGTCTCCACCCCCTGCAGGAACAGGAAGGCGTTGAATGGGCTCATCGCCGGACCCAGGTCGCGAAGCAACTGCACCCTGGCCTTGACGATGTAGGCCAGATTTCCGAAGGACTTCGTGTAGCTGACCCCGTGGTAGCTCGGGTCGGGGTCGACCAGATCGCGATACTTCCCGTTGTCCCAGTTGAACTTGCCCGAATCGACGATCAGTCCGCCGATAGAGGTGCCGTGGCCGCCGATGAACTTTGTGGCGGAGTGGACGACGATGTCGGCGCCGTGCTCGATGGGGCGCACCAGGTAGGGCGATGGAAGGGTGTTGTCGATAATGAGGGGGACCCCGGCCTCGTGGGCGATGCCGGCAACGGCCTCGATATCCAGGGTGTCCAGCTTGGGATTGCCCACCGTCTCCGCGTAAATGGCCCTGGTCAGCGGCGTTATGGCCCGGCGGAAACTCTCCGGGTCGGACGGGTCCACGAAGACGGTCTTGATGCCCATTTTAGGAAGCGTCTGTGAGAAGAGATTGTAGGTGCCTCCGTAGAGACTGTTAGCGGACACGATCTCCTCGCCGGTCGATACTACATTCAGGAGGGCCACCGTCTCCGCGGCCTGCCCGGAAGCCAGCGCAAGCGCCCCGACCCCGCCCTCGAGGAGGGCTACTCGCTTTTCCAGCACGTCGTTGGTGGGGTTCATTATGCGGGTGTAGATGTTGCCGCCTTCCTGCAACGCGAACAGGCGCGCGGCGTGCTCGGGTCCGTGGAACACATAAGATGTGGTAGCGTAGATGGGCACCGCCCGGGCCGTGGTGGTCGGGTCAGGCTCCTGGCCGCCGTGCAGGGCCAGGGTCTCGAAGCCCGGTTGCTTTCCGTTCAGGTCCATGATCGTTCACCTCTTCGATAGTAATCTGGCCCACCGCCAGTGTACTGTAGCTCGTGGGATGCGCCGTTTTGCGCTGGCTGCAGTCAATTCAAGGGAAACCTTCCGGATTGCGTTAGATTATACAGGAAGGCTTCCCGTTTTGCCTCTGTGTATGTCGGCCATCTGTTCGGGTCCGCCTCCTCAGGCCTGCGGGCTCGCCCGAGCGGACCCCGTCTCCATATTGTTGACTAAGTGGATGGAAATATACACCATTAGCAATTGGCTGTCAAGGGTTTTGGGGGGATCGCGCGAAGAATCGGCATAGCGCTTGCGCATATGCCGCCGGAGTTATGGAAAAAGGTCCGAGAGCAATCGGAGAAACGAGGCCGCGCTCGGATCGAGTGCCGCTCTTAACGCATTCCCGGCGGCAGGTACTTCGTGAAATTCTCCAGGTGGCTCCAGTAGGCGCTGTAGGCGACAAAGGCCCAGATGAGTGCCGCGACAACCGCCCCGGCGGCCCCGACCACGTGCGGAATAGGGCTTCCTCTCCAGTAGAGCCCCGGCAGGGCGAGAATACCGCCAACGCCGGTCAGGATGAACCCGATGCCCGTCACGAGAGGCGTCGTCGTGAGACCCAGGTTGATGATGCGGACACCGACGATGACCGCGGCGATGCCGGCGAACAACGCGTAGATCACCACCGCCAGAAAGTCCCAGCCGAGGGCCATCGCCAGCGCCGCCCCCAGGAAGACCGTTCCATACAGGACGGACATCTCGCCGAAAGGAATGTTGTAGCTGGAGGGGAGAGGCCACGTGAACGTCATCACGAGCCCAGTGACGAGAGCAACGAAACCGGTCATCGCGAAGCCAGGCGCCCAGAACTTCTGCTGGGGACTCCCAAGGCCCCTCCAAATGAAGTGGGCGAGCAGAAAGAGGCCCGCCATCAGATTGACGAGCATTAGTGTCAGAAAGTCGATGTACATCGTGCACCTCCAGATCTCGGATCAGTATGCAACGCAATCGCGTGCCAACCTTGGCGTGCTGTTCGCATCTGTAGCGTATCTCCAGTGGCGCTGGCGCGAAGCGCGCATCGTATAGGGGGCCTACGGGCCCGCGATGGAGTATTCCTGCTACCGAATCAAACGTACGATGGACTCACGGCAGTGTCAACTGGGACTTGGCAGGCCCCCTGGGGTCTCTCTTGTGAAAACAAGGACACCCAGGTCAAACTCTTCAACGGGCTTTCCAACGGGCTCGGAGCACCAGACCCTGCCAGACCTTCATTGGACCGCTGCCCATCATAAGTGTAGCAAGCCAGTTGGCACTTTTCATCCGCGGTGGTGCCCCGAAAGGGCATAGCAACTTTTCATTATCGCCGAGCGAGAACCTTGTGGCACTGGGCAAGCAGCATCTCAAGGTCGCGTCCCGCTGCTTCGCCGGACGGCCGTGCGCGTCGCGTTGACAGAGGCGGGGCCGCAGTATAGCATAGCGGCGCGAGATGCTCGAAGAACATCAATCAAGATTAGGTAGCTCGTGTCAGATAGGGAGGGGGTATGAGACAGAACAAGGTGAAAGCGCTCTGGCGGGAAGGCAAGCCGGCCTGCCTGGGCTGGATGAACACCGCCGATACCTACGTCGCCGAGGTCATGGCCAACGCCGGCTTCGACGCCCTGGTGCTGGACATGCAGCACGGCATGGCCATCGGCCCCGACCGGGCGGCGCTCTGGCTGCAGGCCGTCAGCACCACCGACACGGTCCCTTTGGTCCGTGTTCCCTGGAACGAGCCTTTCTTCGTCCAGTACGTCCTGGATGCCGGGGCGTACGGGGTGATCGTCCCCCTCATCAACAACCGCGCCGAGGCCGAGAAGGCTGCCGGTGCCTGCCGGTATCCTCCCCTGGGATATCGCAGCAACGGGCCGAACCGCGTCGTACTCTACGGCGGCAGCGACTACTTTCATCACGCCAACGAAGAGATCATTTGCCTGCTGCTAATCGAGCACGCCCAGGCCGTGGCCAACCTGGACGATATCGCCGGAGCGCCGGGCATCGACGGCTTCTACATCGGCCCCACCGATCTGGCTATCTCGATGGGCCTGGACCCCTTCACCGGCGTGGGCAGCCCCCCGCACGAGGAAGCGGTGCAGCGGGTACTGGACGTGGCCCATGCCCACGGCCTGGTGGCCGGCGCCCACCCGCGGACGCCGGAGGAGGCAGCCCGCCGCGTGAAGCAGGGGTTCGACGTGATGTCGCTGGGCGCGGCCACCGGCTTTATGCTGAGCGCCGCCAGGTCGGCCATCTCAACGTTTCGCAACGCTTGACAGCTATAGCAAAATCTTCCACAAAGGTTGAGGAGGTCCAATGAAGATCCGCGACGTCAAAGTCATGCTCCTGACCGCCAAGGTCCCGCCGGAGCGCCAGTATGCCAGCGACTTCGGCCGGGTGACCAGCCGCAGCGCTGCCATCGTCAGGATAGACACCGACGAGGGCATCACCGGCTACGGCGAGGCTAAGGGAACGCCGCTGGTGATGAAGAGCATCATCGAGCACGAGCTCAAGCCGCAGGTGATAGGCGAGGACCCCACGAAGGTCACGTACCTGTGGGAAAAGATGTACAACGGCTCCCGCCTCGGTCTCTCGCTCTACTACGGCCGGTCGCAGCCCACGTCCACCGCGCCGGGCGAGCTGATGTGCGCTATCAGCGGCGTGGACGTGGCCCTGTGGGACATCCTGGGCAAGTCGCTGAATGTGCCCATCTACAAGCTGATCGGCGGCGCGGTGCGCGATCGTATCAAGGCCTACGCCAGCGCCGGTCACGGCAAGGTAGGACGCATCGGGCAGGAATTCGCCGGGTACGTCGCCAAGGGCTACAAGGCCTGCAAGATGCGCGTGGGCGGTATGGACCATCCCCATATGGTGGCCGGCTCGCGGGCGCGCGTGAAGGAGGCGCGCGAGACCGTGGGGCCGGACATCGATATAATGCTCGACGCCCACGGCAGCACCGGCATCACCGATGCCATCAAGCTGGCGAAGGCCGTCGAGGAGTTCAACATCACCTGGTACGAGGAGCCGGCGATCTACCACAACATCAAGGGGTTGGCCGAGGTGCGCCAGTCCATCAACATACCGGTGGCGACCGGCGAGAATCTTTATACCCGCTTTGGCTTCCGCGACCTTGCCGATGCCCGCGCCGCCGACATCTGGCAGCCGGACACGGCGATGGCCGGCGGCATCACCGAGATGCTGCGCATCGCGGCAATGGCCTCGGCAAACGAGGCGCAGCTCGCGCCACACGTCTGGGGCACGGCCATTCTGTGGGCGGCCAGCCTCCAGCTTGCCGCGGCGTTGCCTAATTACTACTACTTCGAGTTCAGCCAGACGTACAGCCCCCTGCTGACCGAGCTCATCAGCGTCCCGGTCCAGGTGGACAAAGACGGGAATGTGCCCGTCCCGGACGGCCCGGGCCTGGGCGTGGAGGTCGATCCCGAGGCGGAGAAGCATTTCCCCTTCGAGGAATCGGCCAGCGAATACGCTCCCGCGACATAAGCCGCAACGGTCTGTCGAAGGGCCGCGGCTCCCCACGGGGCCGCGGCATTTCACGTCGGCGCGCCCGCCATCCATCTTCATCAAATCTTCATCGTTTATCCCGTTGAGTCTTCACACCATCCCCCTATAATTGTTGTTGAGAGGGCAGAGAGCGGAAACGAACGTGACCGGCCCTCAACGAAAAGGAGTTGGATAGCATATGATGGGCTGGTACGGCGGCTTTGCCGGAATGGGCGGGCTGGGGGGCTTTGCGATGATATTCGGTATGCTCTTCTGGGTGGCTTTGGCAGCGCTGGCGATATGGGCGCTTGTTGCCTTGATCTCGCCGCACCCGGCGCCGAGGCAGACGGAGTCGGCGCTGGACATCCTGAAGCGGCGTTACGCGGCCGGAGAGATCAGTAGGGAAGAGTTCCAGGCGGCGCGCCAGGACCTGGCGTGAGCGACACGAGCCGGGCCTGCCGCGGGCCGGATGAAAAGACGGCGAGCAGGGCCTAACACAAGCAAAGAATAGGAGGGGCAGGAGGAAAATGCGGAAGCTAAGGGTAGCTCTGGTCATTGCTCTGATGGCAGCGGTGGGAGCTCTGGCGACGGCCGGAGCCGGCACGGTGGCTGCTTGGGGACCCCCGGACGGTGGCGGGGGCCGGCCGGGTGGAATGATGGGCGGCCCCGGTGGCATGATGGGTGGTGGTTACTACGGCGGACCGGGAATGATGGGCGGCTGGTACGGCTCCCAGAGGAACGGAGGCGCGGCGATCAATCTGGACCAGGCGGAGCAGGCCGTACAAGCCTACATCGGCGGTATTGGCAATCCCGACCTGGCGCTCGATGAGATAATGGAATTCCAGGCAAACTACTATGCCATCGCCAAGGAGAAGAGCACTGGAATCGGCGCCTTCGAGCTGTTGGTGAACAAATACACGGGCAATGTCTTCCCGGAGTACGGACCGAATATGATGTGGAACATCAAGTACGGGATGATGGGCGGCGGAATGATGGGCGGCTGGTATGGCCCGCGGCGGGGCGGACCCAACAACGCTCCGGCGATCGCACCGGACGAGGCGAAATCGATAGCCCAGCACTGGCTCGACCGGTACCAGCCTGGCCTGACCACGGAGGAGCCCGATCAGTTCTACGGCTACTACACCCTCCACACCCTCAAGGATGGCAAGGTGGACGGGATGTTGTCCGTCAATGCTTACACGGGTCAGGTCTGGTACCACACCTGGCACGGCTCCTTCGTACAGATGAAGGAGATGGACGAGTAACAGAGGGCCATTCCCCAAGAAACAAGCCTTCTTGAAAGCTGGGCCGGGTCTTCGTCAGACCCGGCCCAGTCGCGCCCGTCATCCCTCAGCCCTCGGCGACGAGAGAACGGCCCGCTATCTCGCCTGTCGGCTCTCGTGTCCCGACTCCCGGCTCCGGTGCTTGAGCTGCTCGGCCAGATCGGCGACGCGCTCCGGGTTCACCTTGTCCGGGAAGCCGTCGTAGGTGAGGCTGATCCACGGCTTGTGCCCATACTCTTTCGAGATCTGCTCGGCCAGGGCCGCCACGATGCCGCCGGGCATACAGCCGTGGGGCATAACCGAGATGACCGCCGCGTAGTGCGGGTCACGCATCTGCCGCACGCCGCTACCCAGCGAGAGCACCGCCTCGCTGCCGTTACGGCTCGGCAAATAGAGCGAGGACGCGGCCAGCAGATCTTTGGTGCCCGGCTCTCGTTCGTGGATGACCTCGTCGAACCAGCCGGCCACCCGGCCTTCGTAGTGCTCCAGCGCCAGCTTCCTCAGCACACCCTTGAGAAGCCGCTTGAGCTCCCGGTTCGCCCACGCATCCTCCACATTCCGCGTTGACGTGTACTTCATCCACTCGCTCATCGGGGCGACTTCGACCTCCAGGCCGTTCGCCTCGCACAGCCCCACGACGTCCTTGTTGCAGAACCGGTTGGCCCGCAGGTATATCTCGCCGTTGATCCCTACCAGCGGTCGCCTGGGCAGCGAATGATCGCGCAGCCCGGCGAAGGTGGCCATCGCTTCCCGCATCAACCTCTCGATGGGCCGGCGCGCCTCGATCGCGCCGAGCAGCCTGGAGAGATAGGCCGCGTAGGCCTGGTTGGCCTGGCCGCCGTAACGCTCGTAGGGGCGGGTAGACCAGAGCAGCCTCTGCAGATGGTCGATGGCGACCGCCCCCTCCCAGGCCATCAGGTAGAATTTCAGGCCCAGGCCCAGGTCGGAGTAAGCATTATTGGATACGGTGGCCATAACCTCGAGCTCGATGCCCCGGTCGTCGAGGATCTTCTGCTGCTCCTGCGCGTACTTGCCCAGCCGGCAGGGGCCGAACGAGCCGGCCATCAGCGCCCTCGCCCTTCTCGGTAGTGCTCCGTCGTAGGCCATCCGCAGCATCACGCCCAGGGTATCCCGGAAGGGGAGGCACTCCTTGCCGCTCGTAGCGTCGCGGCTGAGGCCCATGCTCCGCTCGTCGGATTCCGGCAGCACCTGGGCGTTCACTCCGAAGGCGCGCATCGCCGCGGCCACCGCCTCGGCGTGGTCGGCCATCCGGGGGATGAATATGTTCTCGCCCGGGCGCACAGCCGTGGGCACCTTGCGGGCATACTTCGCCGGATCGCCGGCCATCTGCAGGCCGGCTTTCCGGTAGCCCCGAATGGTGTCGGCCAGGGCCTCCAGCCGGGTGATATAGCCGGCCTCGGCCGCGTGCTCGTCCACCTCGATCTGCCCAAGCGGCTTGCCGCCCATAATGTCCTCGACGAAGTTCTGAATGAACGAGTTGGGCCCGCAGCCGAAGTTAGAAAGGAAGAGGCCGAAGAGCTGGGGGTTTTCGGCGATGAGCTTCGCGGCCGCCAGGATCTTGCGCTCATAGTTCCAGTAGGGCCGGTCGGACATCTCGCGCACGCTCACCTGCTCCAGCGGCAGATAGTCGAGCGGGACGGGCACCACGCCCAGCTTCTGCAGCTCCGCGGCGATGCCCAGATTCGCCCCTTCGTCCTGGGCGTTGTAGGCCCTCGATAGGAGGACCACGCCGAGGGCGTCCGGGTCGGCAGCGATACCCTCGAGAAGCCGCCGGCCCGCCGTCTGCAATCGTTCCTCGAACTGGCGTTGCCCCTCCAGCGCCTGGACCGCGGCCTGCAGGCCCTTTTCTTTTTCGAAGCCCAGCCGCCCGGCGACCGCGGCCAGGCTGCCAATCACCGGACCATCCCCCTTTGAGAAGTCGATGACGGGGTCCAGCAGCCGGTCGCCGAGATGGAACACCGAGCGGACGATGTACGGAGCAGCCTGGACCAGAGGGCAGGAGTAGCGTTGGTCGGCGTCGCCCTCCTTCTCCCCCATTCGGATGGCGTTGGGGATGAGCACATACTCGGCGCCCTGCTCCAGCAGCTCGGCCACGTGACCGTGGAGCAGCTTGACCGGAAAGCAGCTATCCGTGTAGGCGAGCTCGAGCGATTTCTCGATCAGACGCTTATTAGTGGGCGGCGAGTACGCAACGCGCGCGCCCAAGGCAGTGAGAAACTCCGTCATCAAGGGGGCGATGTCGTAGGTCATCAGGGCCCGAGGGACGCCGACCAGCGGCGTCACCCGGGCGCCTGGCCTTCGCTCTGCGCTGATATGAAAGAAGGGCTCGATGGGTGAGGCCTGAGCAAACCTTGCGCAGGTTCGGGACCTGCGCAAGGTTCCGGCCGGTGTGCCATAGCTTTCATTTGGGGTGGTGGCCGCCAGGCTATGAGAACTCTGTAGGGGTGCACGGCCGTGCGCCCCTGCGCGCGCCTCTCCCCTTGTTCCCTCTCCCCCTGGGAGAGGGCTAGGGTGAGGGTCGCGGTGAGGGCCACTCGCCTCATATCCGCCAAACAGCAGCGCCTCACGCTCCGTAAACGGCGTCTCGACCTTGCGGTGCTTCGGGCCGGCCCCCGCGGCATCGAACCGGTCGCACCGCGATCCGTAGAAGAGGCGCGCGCCGCCCTCCGTGGTCATAGTGCTGATGGCGCAGCTATTCTCGCACAGGTGACACGTGAAGTTAGATAGTTTATAGGTGGCCTGGGCTATTTCCGAGAAGCCTTTGAACCGCGATGGCGCCTCGCCCTGCGCGTCCCTGGCCAGCAGCGCCGCCCCGATGGCCCCCGTGACCTCCTTGTGCACAGGCACAACGAAGGTCTTCCCCTGCAGCTCAGCCTTGAAGCTCGAAACCACCGCCTCGTTGTAGAAGACGGCCCCCGTCAGGAATATGCGATTGCCCACCCGCCGGTTGCCCACAACCTTGGAGCGGTAGTTCTTTGCCAGCGAGGTGGAAAGGCTCGCCACGATGCAGCCCAGCGTGGCGCCGGCGTGCTGGGCCGAGGTTACCGCCTGGCTCATAAACGCGGTGCACTTCTCTCCCAGATCCAGTTGGCTTTCCGCCTCGAAGGCCAGACGAGCAAACTCGCCCGTCCGGGTAGAGATGCCCAGTTGCTCGGCCAGCTCGTCGATGAAGCTGCCCGTGCCGGCCGCGCAAGCCTTGTTCATCTGGTAGTCCAGGACGGTCCCATTCTCCAGGTAAACATACTTAGAGTCCTGCCCGCCCACCTCGAAGACGGTGTCGATCTGGGGGTCGATATGCAGCGCCGCCTTCGTCTGAGCGGTGATCTCATTCTTGATAGTGTCCGCGCCGATGAAGCTGCCCACCAGGTAGCGGCCCGACCCGGTCACTCCGACAGCCCGCACCCGGACCTTGCCCTCGACCCCCGGCGCCAGATTCGCCATCACCTGCTTGACCGCCTCGAGCGGCTGCCCCGCCGTCATCAGGTAGTTCTTGGCCAGCACCTCGCCATCCAGGCTGATCACCGCCGCCTTCGTGCTGGTCGAGCCGACGTCCACCCCCAGGCAGACATCCACCACCTCCGTACCGAGATCTGCCGGCTCCCAGCCATCCGGCAAGAACTCCGGCTGGAGCCGGCGCGGGATATAGAACAGTTTGTCGTCACCCTCCTGCGATGGAAAAAGCTCCGCCGGTCGTTTGGGCGCCCGGCGGGCCAGGAGGGCCGCGCCTATCGCCTCGCGGCTGGCGTGTTCAGGAGGGACCACCACGCGTTCGTCTCCCAGCGCCGCGGAAAGGGCGCGCACCACGCCCTGGTTGCCTGCCACGCCCCCCACACAGTATACGGGCGGCTCGAACCGGTCGCGCCACTGCGCCAGGATCATCCGCGCCACGCTATCGGAAAGCCCGGCCAGCATAGCCGGGATGGGCCATCCTTTCTGCTGAAGGTGGATGAGGTCTGATTTCGCGAAGACGCTGCAGCGGGCGGCGATGCGAGGCGGCGCTTCCTCCCATTCCAGAGCCCTGGCGCCGAATCCCTCGATGGGTATGCCCAGGCGCGAGGCCTGTTGCTCCAGAAACCGGCCGGTGCCCGCCGCGCACAGGGGGGACCTTGCCACGCGCCACGGCTTCTTCAGCCCATCCTCCAGGCTGATGACCAGCGCCGACTGGCCGCCGATGGCGATGATGGTCTTCGCGTCCGGCTGGTCCCACAGCAGGCCGGCAATCAAGGCGTACGGCGAGCTGAACACCTGCCACCCATCCTGCCCGTCGTAGATGCGCCGTCCGGAGCCGGTCACCCCGGCGCCGGCGATGCGCCTGGGCGGGACCTGCTCTCGGGCCCGTTCCAGCAGCACCGATGTCGCCGTAGAGGATCCCTTGTAGATGCGCTCGCAGTCGAGGTGGACTAGCTTGCCCGATCCATCCACCAGGGCAAGCCTGGCATTTACCGATCCAATATCCAAGCCAAGGAAGACTTCGTCGCTGGACATACCGATTGGCTCATCCTTCTGTGCTGGCATGTTAGCACTCGCTAGTGACGATATCTATCGACGCGTCTCGATTGCTGCCCAAGGTATCTGTCTCCGCCCCACGCACTACCGCCACATCCATATCGGATATGGAAGAAATCGAGCCGCGCGGCTTCTGACGGCTCCGGACTCTCGCCGTGACACGGCATTGCTACCAACCCATTATAGCAATAATGGGCGGCTTGTTCACGGAATCGACGGGTGCGCATATGGTGCTTCGGTTGTCGAGATCGATGCTGCGTTTCTGTACGGGCGCACCCGCGTGTGCGCCCTGGCACGAATCGAGTCCAACTCTCCAGGGCCGACACGCGGGTCGGCCCCTACAGATTATGTCGAATAATCGAAAGACCCTGGGATGCGCAGGAACAGCCAAGCAGGCGGCCTTCGAGGCTGCCTGCTTGGCTGCCACGAGGCTGAAATGGAGATTATTTCGGCCAGGGGTGCTTCGCCATCTCCTTTTCGTTCAGGTCGACGCCCCAGCCGGGCTTGGTGGGGACCTTCATATAGCCGTTCACGATCTCGGGCGGCTCGGTAACCAGATCATCCCTCCACGGGACCGCGTCGATATCCATCTCCATGATGCGGACGTTGTTAGCTACGGCGCACAGGTTCGCGCTTATGAATGACGAGAGATGGCTGTAGTAGTTGTGCGGGGCGACATTGATCTCGTATATCTCGGCGAGGTCGGCGATCTTCTTGGATGGGGTGAACCCGTTCCAGGGAACATCGATCATCGCCACATCCATCGCGTGCAGGTCGAAGAACGGCCGGTAATCACGGGTAGTGAACAGGTTCTCGCCGGAGCATATCCGCGTGGAAGTGGACTGCTTGATTTGGAGGAGTGCCTGGGGATCGTAGGTATCGATCTCGAGCCACTGCAGGTTGAAGGGCTCCATCGCCTTGGCGACGCGCATGAAGCCCTCGGTCTTGAAGTGGAAGTTCAGGTCAAGGCAAATATCCACGTCATCGCCCACCGCCTCCCGGAAGGTGCCGACCTGCTTTTCGAGATGGCGGACGATCTGCGGGGTGATGTTGAGGTCCTGGCTGCCGGGAGGCCCTGCCCAGCCCTGTCCCAGGACAGTGGCCGGGTTGCCCGGGTAGACGATGTTCGTCTTCAGGCAGGTGAACCCCCTGCGCACCACTTCCTTTCCCAGAGCGTAAATGTCGTCCATCGTCCGTAGGGGCGGCGTCCCCAGGATCTCCGGGTTGCGCGCCCGGTACGTGCCGCAGTGAGACCAGTATACCCTCACGCTCTCGCGCGTGGGACCGCCGAACAGCGTGTGCACGGGGACGCCGAGGGCCTTTCCCTTGATGTCCCATAGAGCGCAGTCGATGCCGGCGATGGCCTTCTGGGCGATGCCGCCCGGGCTCTGCCGCGTGACCCGGTACATGTTCGTGTACAGCATCTCGACCGGCCCCGGGTCCTGGCCCACCAGCAAGGGAGTCAGGTCTCGGACGCAGCCGGTGACGGCCCAGGGATTCCGCCCGTCGCTGCATTCGCCGTAGCCGGTGATGCCTTCGTCGGTCTCGATCTTGACATAGATCCACGGTCGCCATCCGGCATCAACGTTGAGCACGTCCACTTTGGTAATCTTCACGCTTTCCTCCTGTTTCTTTTCGACGACACAACTGCTAACCGCTGTTGATGGTAAGTCCGGCAATACCGGCTGTCAAGCTCGATCCCCCAAAGCCCCCTTGCGAATTGCTGCTTTTCATAGTAAATTATGCTGCAGGGAAGTTTGGCCGCTGGCTCGCCGGTGCACCGGCGAGAATGTACTCTTGCGTCTTGGGAGGCTTGCATCGGTGAGTCAGCGGGCACGATACCGTTTCGTTTCCTACCTGCTTCTTCTGGTTCTCGCCGCCGGCGTCGCCCTTCCACCGGCGGGTCAGCCTGTTTACGCAGCCAGCCCATCCGACGAGATCCTCGCCCGGGCAAAGACATGGGTCGACGCCAACGTCCCCTACAGCATGACGGCCAAGTACCAGGGCTACCGCACCGACTGCTCGGGCTTCGTCTCCTACGCCTGGAGCCTGCCGCCACCCGGCCTTACTACGGACACTCTCGGTTACGTGGCCGTAGAGATTCCCAAGGACCGCCTGCAGCCAGGCGACATTCTCAACAATCGGGCCAGAGGGGTGGCTGGGCACACGCTGATTTTCGCTGGATGGGCCGATGCCGGCAAGACGAAGTATAACGCCTACGAGATGAGCGCCGCCGCCAAGTATGGGTCGAAGGCCCACTATGCGACCAATATCCCTTATCCCTTCTGGGACAATGAAGGAGGCGTGTACGTTCCTATGCGTCTGAAGCGCCTGGCCGCCGGCCTGAACGATCGGGCTGAGCAGGACGGCCAGTCCCCGCCCGTCTCCGTCGGCCGCGGCGAGCGCTTCACCGTCTGGTTCCAGCTCAAGAATACCGGCGACACCGTCTGGTCGCCAGCAGGGGACTACCACCTGGCCAATATCAACGGGCAGACCTTCGGCCTCAGCCCGCGACAGAACGTTGGCGGACCGGTTTCCTCGGGCGGGCAGTACAAGTGGACCCTCGCCAATATGGTGGCGCCCAACCAGCCGGGAGAGTACTGGACCTGGTGGACGCTGCGCCGGGCCAGCACCGACTTCGGCCCCAGCCTGGGGCTGAAGGTGGTGGTGCGACCGGCCGTGCCCGGGCAGCCCGGCGGCAACTGGATCGCGCCCGACCCAGGCGATGTCGATCTGGGCGGCACCATCGGGGTGGCATTTCATGCCTACGACCGGGACGGCGCGGCCGCCAACATCAGCAAGGTAGACTTCACCGTGCGCACCGGCGGCGTCTGGCGCGTGGAGCGGACCCTGCACACGTCCGACAACAAGCCCGACAACCCCACCCGGTTCTCCTTCAACTGGGATACCTCGAAGCTACCCGACGGGGCCGTCACCATAGCCTTCGACGTGTACGACAAGTCGGGTAAGGTGGCCCGGGCGCCCGATGGCACCCTGCGGCTGCGCGGCCCCAGCGATGGAGAAATGGCCGCCAATAGTGCGCTGGTCAACGACGGGCGATACTTCGCCGAGACGGGCTTCAGCATTAGCGACGACCGCTTCTGGGACTATTTCCAGAAGCGGGGAGGGCTCCGCACCTTCGGCTACCCGGTATCCCGAAAATTCGCCCTGCTGGGGACCGACGTGCAGATATTCCAGCGCCGGGTGATGCAGGCCCGCGGCGGCACGGTGGGACTTCTGAACTTGCTCGACGCCGATTTCATGCCGTATTCTACTTTTAAAGGAGCCACCATTCCCAACAAAGATGACAAGCTGGTGGCGAAGGCACCGCCTCCGGGAAGCCCCAACTACGCCAACGGGATAATCGATTATGTTCGCCAGGCCAGCCCCGATACCTGGAACAATATGCCGGTGAGCTACTTCCAGACCTTCGCCAGCACGGTGACCGTTGACGACGCGTATCCCGACGGGAGCTGCGACGATAGCTGCCTGCCCGGTCTGGACCTCGAGATGTGGGGCGTGCCGCTGAGTCCGCCCGCCGTCGACCCGCGCAACTACAACTTCGTTTACCAGCGCTATCAGCGGGGTATCATGCACTTCGACAAGGGCACAGGCACAACGCAAGGCATGCTCCTGGGGGATATGTTCAAGGCGATCATCACCGGCCAGGGACTGCCGCCCGACCTCGAGGCGGCAGCGGCCAAGAGCCGCTTCTACCGGCAGTACAACTACGCCGCCTCTAACGGACTGGTCCGTCCGGCAGAGCTGCCGGCGACCGATATGAGCAACGCGTTCGAGCCGGACTGATTCGACTGACGGGGGTCGTTTCGTGGGACCATTTGTCGAGCCTGACTGGACAGCCCTATGGGCGGACCTTGCCGTCGCCTTCTGGCGGCGCGTTGCCGGCGACAACCCCGGCGGCGCCGACGACTGGTCGGAGCGGGCGCGGCACTTCGATGCCGCGGTGAAGCGCCGGCAGGGAGAGCCCGACCCGCTGCGCGACCACGTCCTGGCCCGGCTCACCCAAGAGAGCACCTTTCTGGACATCGGCGCCGGGACCGGCTCCTGGACCCTGCCCGTGGCCCGGGTTGCCCGTCAGGTGACGGCAGTGGAGCCGTCATCCAGTATGCTCGAGGTCCTCAAGGAAAACGTGGCGGCCGAAAGTCTGGCTAACGTCAGGTTCGTGCAGGGCCGCTGGGAGCAGGTAGAGATAGCGCCTCACGACTTCGCGTTGTGCTCGCACGCGATGTACACCAGCCCTGACCTCATCGGCTTCGTGTCCAAGATGGAGCGGGCGGCCAGGCAGATGTGCTTCCTCGTGATGCGCGTGCCCGCCCACGACGGTGTGCTCGCCGAGCTGAACCGGGCCGTCCGCGGACACCCCTACGACAGCCCGAACTTCGTGGTGGGTTACAACGCGCTGCTATCGGCGGGCTTCCTGCCCAATGTGCTGGTCGAGCCGTCCCTGCGGCCCTGGGCGAACCTCACCCTCGACGGGGCCTTCGATCGGGCGAAGAGGCATCTGCGCCTCCCCGACGATACCCACGATGCCCTCATCAAGGAGACGCTGGCGCGCCGGTTGGTGTACCGAGACGGGCACTACTACTGGCCGGACGGGATGCGGTCGGCGCTTCTCTGGTGGGAGCCACGCGTTCGAGCGGAGTAGAGACCGTTATGTAGCGACTTCAGTCGCCATCGCAGTCCCGGATTACTTCTCGCTCATCGCGGCGATGATGGTCCGACAGAACGCAGGCAAATCGCGCGGGCTACGGGAGGTGATGAGGTTGCCATCACGCACAACCTCTTCATCGACATACTTCGCGCCGGCATTGATCATGTCATCTTTTATGGCTGCCGTGCACGTCATCGTCTTGCCTCTTATAACGCCTGCCGACGCCAGCACCCAGCCGGCGTGGCAGATGGCTGCCACTACCTTGCCCTGCTGGAAGGTGTCCTTCACCAGCTTCAGCACCGCCGGATAGCGCCGCAGCCGGTCCGGAGCATAGCCGCCCGGTATGATGACCGCGTCGACGTCGTTGGCGGTGATGCGATCGACGGCCACATCCACATCCACCGGCACATTGCGGCCGTGCCCGGCAAGGTAGGTGTCGCTGGTGCCGGTGCCGACAATGGTCACTTCGGCGCCCGCCTCCCGCATACGAATCGTAGGGTACCAGAGTTCAAATACGTCGTACTCGCTCTCGGCGAGCACAGCTATCTTCTTTCCTGCGAGTTCCAAGCCCTGACCTCCTCATCAACCAGGTATTAGCTCAATTATACATCATATGCTGGAAGTCCTGGCCGGGCATGCCGTCTCGCGAGGAACGAGGCCGTTATCAGTCTTCGAAGCCTTGCATCGCATCCTTGAGAAGAGGGCGGCGCCACCCCCTTCTCTCGTGTCAGTAGCCGTCAGGCTACTTCTTCTTCCCGATGCAGCCACAAGTGCAACTGTGGGTGCCCTTCTTGACGCTCGTCTCCTTCTTGTCCTTGTTGGCCATTTCCTTACCTCCTTTCCTGATTATTCATATCCTTACCTACCCTGGTACCAGGTAGCAGCTAAGGCGTTGTCTCTGCCTGCCCCGCGGTCTTGGCAGCCATGCCGCCAAGACAAGAACAGTCAGCCATGCCCTTCCTTCCTACCGATTCCTCTCCTTCTTGGGCACGACTCTCAAGCTCGCCGCGGTACCGCTGCAAGTCTGCCCTAAGCGCAGCCAGTTCGGCAGTTCTTGCGTCTATCTCATCGATTTTCTCGCCAATCAGTGACATAAGCTTTGTTTGCGCAGTACAGCAGTGCCCATCTGCAACGTAGGCAGCAATCTCTTTAATCTCTTTCAGCGAAAGCCACAGCAGCTTCGATCTCTTGATAAATCTGAGCCGTGCAATCTCGCTTTCAGGGTAAACCCTGTAGCCTGAGCTATCGCGTTGCGCCTTCGGGACCAACCCAATTTGCTCGTAGTATCGTATGGTCTTGGCACGCATCCCTACCGTAGCTGCAAGTTCGCCAATCCTCAACCTGGTCATCACGTCCCAGCCTCCTTCTTAGCAACTATGATACACATTCCAGTTGCTGGAATGTCAATGACCCGCGTCTACACGCCATTCAGAAGACACTCTGTTATCGAAGACGTCTCGATGATGTGGGGTCATCACCCGCCGATCTGCACTCGCAGCCCGGCGTCCTCGAAGATGCGCCGGGCCCGCGCCAGCGGCTCCTGGCCGTTCAGGCGCAGGTCGGGCAGCTCCCCCAGCGCGTAGTCTTGCCCCAGGCGGGCGTACTTGTCCTTGCCCAACTGATGGAAGGGCATGAGGTGCACTTCCTGCCCCCCCAGCTCCGCGGCCAGCGCGGCCGTCGCCCGCAGGTTATCCTCGTCCATATTCTGGCCGGGTATCAGCGGCACCCGCAGCACCATAGGATGGCCGGCCTTCGCCAGACGGCGGGCATTAGCCAGGATCGGCTCGTTGGGAACGCCGGTCAGGCGGCGGTGGACGGCGCTGTCGGCATGCTTCAGGTCGAGAAGGACGAGCTGGGTCCAGGGAAGCAGCGCCTCCAGGTCCTCCCAGCGTCCGTAGCCGCTGGTCTCCAGGGCCGTATCCAGATTCGCATCATAGGCGACCCGCAGAAGGGCGGCGGAGAACTCCGCCTGCATCAGCGGCTCGCCGCCGGACAGCGTTAGCCCGCCGCCGGAGCGCCGGTAGTACGAGGCATCCTTACGCACTTCGGCCAGCACTTCGTGGAGAGTCATCTCTCGGCCCACCATCCGCAGGGCCTGGCTCGGGCAGGCATCCGCGCATACGCCGCAGTCGTCACACACGGAGCGGTCGACGCGGGCCGCGGCCTCCAGGTCGGGGTTGATGGCGCGCTGCGGGCATACCTCCAGACAGCGGCCGCAGCGCTGACACTTGGCGGCGAAGAACTCCACTTCCGGCCGGGCGCGCTGCGACTCCGGATTGCAGCACCAGAGGCAACGCAGCGGACAGCCCTTCAGGAAGACCAGGGTGCGGATGCCCGGCCCATCGTGGACGGAGTAGCGCTGCACGTTAAAGACTATGCCGTGCACTACTCCTCCTTATCGCCACCATTCCGAGCAAGGCAAAGCACCTCAAGCCCAGCGCGGTCATCCTGAGCGAAGCCAAGAATCTCAAGCGCCTCGCTGTCATTCTGAGCGAAGCGAAGAATCTCAGGCCATCCGCGTGACTCAGATGAATACTTGCCACGCCTACATATCGACATACCGCTACAGCGACTGCTCGGCGCGGGCGATGATGGTATCCTGCAGCTCCTGGCTCAGGTCCACGAACAGCGCGCTGTATCCGCCAACGCGCACCACCAGGTCACGGTACTGGCGCGGGTCCTTCTGCGCCGCCCGCAGGGTAGCTGCATCCACCACGTTGTACTGCACCGACTGTCCACCGCTCTCGATATACGTGCGCACCAGGTCCGCCCAC
>JAMCWG010000043.1:4906-5506 GCA_023475235.1 Chloroflexota bacterium | reverse complement strand
GGCCAACGGTCACAGAGCGGACGGATACGCCGTCCTTCAGTCGCGCCCCAGCGCCGACGGCCCGCCTGACCAGATACGAGTCGAAGCGGTCCCGCATAACGGTGTAGACCAATGGCTGGGGGTAGCGCCGCCGGAACGGGTCGCCGAGCCGCAGGCTTATCTCGAACGCGCTGCATATATCCTCGATCACCGGGCTCAAGTCGAAGGGGAATTCCGGAAGCGTCTTGGCGGTGAGGCCGCCCGCGCATGGCTTGTAGCGCGGGATCTGTTCTTTCTCCAGCAGGAGGACTTGCGCACCGTATCGCGCCAGCCAGTAGGCTGCGGTGGCACCTGCCGGTCCGGCGCCCACTACAATGACATCGAATTGTTGGTCCATCATTCACCCTGTCGCACCATAGCCCAAGGGCTGAACGAGGGCGCGTTCCCGTTCTATAAGGCGGATATCGCCAGGAGACGCCTACCCTCCCACTTCAATCGGCAGCGCGACTTAGGGGGTAGAACTCAGCGCGATAGGTACTCTAACTAGATTTATCGCAATATCTGTGCCAAGACTTTCAGGCCGGTGGGAGCACTGCCGCAGGGAGCACTGTCTCGCCGTAG
>JAMCWG010000043.1:0-4896 GCA_023475235.1 Chloroflexota bacterium | reverse complement strand
TCCGCGATGGCCGGGCCCAAAGGCCGCTGCCGGGGAGCAGATGATGGCCTGCCTCAGCGCTGACTCCTGCGCCAGCCGGCCTCTCGGGCTTCCTCTTCGCTGCAGAACCAGCGCTCGCCCTTGCGATCGCCGATTATGGTCCTTTCGTAGAACTGGCCGCCTGGAACGTGGTATATCTTCGCCCCATTGCTGCCAATATTGCCCTTGATACAGCACGGGGGACAGACGGCGGCTGCAGTGGGCGAAGGAGTTGGGGTTGCCGTGGGGGTGGGCTCGGCGGGAGCAGACGGAGGCGGCTGCAGGCTGGGCGGCTGTGCCGGGGCAGGTGGACTTGGGACAGGCGTGAATGTGGCCGGTGCAGTGACTGCCGGCGGTGGCTGCCCCGCCGCCGGCGCGGCCGGGGCCGCCTGGCCGGTCGGCATGGCAGCCGGCGGTGATGCGGGCGGTAGGCCGGCGGGCTGCAGGGGGGCGGGCTGCGCTGGGACGATGGGCGGGGGAGCTGGCGTGGCCGTCACCACGATGATGCGAGGCGAAGGCACGACGATGATTACCCGCGGTGTGGCCGACGGCGGGGCCGGGCTGACGCCAGGCGCAGGTGAAGGCGTCGAATAGCCGATCACGGTGCAGGCGACAGCGAAGGACACCACGAGCAGGACAATGCTAAAGCAGGCGACGCTGGTCACGTTCCGCATCCTACACGTCCATATTCCGTTTTTTGTCGCTGAATGAAGGCTAGATAGGCGGGGTCGCCGTCGGGCCGGTCGGCTCGGTGATGGCCGGCAGGGACGCGTTCCAATCGCTCAGGTCGAGGCTCACCTGTAGTACCTGGCTGCGTGTCTCGCCGCGCACGGCGGTGAAGCTTAAGTCGAGGACGAGCCGCAGCAGCACGTTGTCCGGCTGTCGCAGAAAGACGATGGCGTCGCCGCCGAGGGCGGTCAGCGCGGGATCGATGTCGCCGGGCTTGGCCGGGGCGACCTTGAAGGCGATGGCCTGGGCCGGCACGCCGTCGACCCTCTCCGGTGGCAGCGTGCGAGCTTCCCGTGCGTGATCGAGCAGTTGCAGCCAGATGGTCGGGTTGTTCACCAGGGACACGCTGCTGATGCCGCGGGCCCATTCCTCGTCGGCATCGCGGCGGGTCCATTGCTCCCAGCGGACCACCCGCCAGTCCACCGCCGGTGCGTCGCCGGTGAGGGTGTATTCGGCGCGATCGGGCATCTCCAGCCAGCCGCGTCCGAAGCTTCGCGCGTTGAAGGCTGTACGCTGGAAGGTGAAGCGGGCCTTCCGCAGGCCGGCCAACCGCTGTTGCGCAGCGCCCAGCAGTCCTGCAGGGTCCGGCGCTGTCGCCGTGGCAGTTGCGGGTGGGCGCGATACTTGAGAGACTGCGATGCCAGTTGCGGACGGCTCGGGCGTGGCAGCCGTGAGAGGTGCCGGCGCTTCGGGGCCGGCCGCGATGGTGGCCGGGGGCGCGCCCCCTCCGGAGGCGCCGGCCGGCTGATACCGGAGCCACCACCAGAGGACGCCGCCTGCCAGCATCGCGAGGAGTACGGCGGCAAACAGCCGCAGAGGTCGCTGGCGGGCCGGGCGTGGCGCGGCTACGGCCACGCGCGGCCCTATGGTGACGATTGCCCGAGGGGGTTGCGCGCCCGTTTCTTCTTGTGCGAGGGCCGCCTGGATGCATTCGCGACAGAAGCGGCCACCGCCCGTTAGCGGCGCGCCGCATTGACCGCAGAATCCAGGAATCTCACTCATACCGGACTGCTGTCACCCCTAACGCGGGAGGCATCGGTGGGTCAAGTTGGCATATTTCGCGCAATAGTAAGACTCGATATGCTCCTTGTCAACGATTGCTGCCCCGCCACGCAGGCCCGTTCGATTATTCGACGAAATCTGTAGAAATCTGTAGAGGCCGGCCCGCGTGTCGGCCCAAATACGGCTGGTGCCAGGGCGCACACGCGGGTGCGCCCCTACGAAAACGCAGGCTCGATCCCGATAACCGAAAGGCCCTGCCCCGCCAAGGGCATGTATGAGGCTCTCCCGATGCGTGGCGGTGTGCCAGATACCGGGGCCTTGGAACGCAGGCGGGCCTGCATTGACATGGCTCCGTACACCGTGTACAAATACGGCGGGCTGGCGGCGCGGCCTTGCAGTCCGCGGCAGCCGGTCCATATCGGCAGGAGGTGGAGTTTGTACGAGCGCACGACCTTACCCAACGGCTTGCGGGTAGTGACCGAGACCATACCGCATGCCCGCTCCATCAGTGTTGCCGTTTACCTGGGCGCCGGCTCGCGATACGAAGACAAGAGCGTGATGGGCATCTCTCATTTCGTTGAGCATATGCTGTTCAAGGGCACTGAGGCACGACCGACGGCCATGGACATCTCCAGCGCAATCGAGGGCATCGGGGGAGTGTTCAATGCGGAGGCGGGCAAAGAGGTGACCGTCTACTGGGCTAAGGTGGCCCGCCCGCATTTCACCCGCGCTCTGGATGTGCTCACCGATATCATTCTCCATTCACGGTTCGAGCGTGACGAGATAGAGAAGGAACGGCAGGTCATCGTCGAAGAGCTGAACATGATCATGGACTTGCCGCAGGACTGGGTGGACCTCCTCATCGACCAAGTGTTATGGGGGGACCAGCCGCTGGGCTGGGACGTGGGCGGGACAAAGGAAACGGTCAGCCGCATCGACCGCCAGCAGTTGGTGGACTTCGTCGACCAATTCTATGCGCCCAACAATGCTGTGGTCAGCGTTGCTGGCGCCGCCTCTCACGCGGAGATCGTGGCCGAGGTGGAGGGCTTGCTTGGTGGCTGGCAGCAGCGGAAGGCGGCCACGTTTGTCCCGTCTGCCGGCCCCCAGGAAGGCGTGCACCTGGCGGTGGAGGCTCGCTCGACCGAGCAGGCCCATTTGTGCCTGGGCGTGCCCGCGCTGTCATATCAGGACCCCGACCGCTTCATCCTGGACCTCGCGAACGTCATCCTGGGCGAGGGGATGAGCTCGCGCCTGTTCCAGCAAATACGCGAGCGCCGCGGCCTGGCTTACGATGTGCACTCCTATATCAACCACTACAAAGATGCGGGCTCGATGATCGTCTGCGCGGGCGTGGACCCGGACCGCATCGACCAGACCATTCAGGCGATTCTGGAGGAGATCGAGGGCCTCATCGACGCCGTAGGCGAGGAGGAATTGTCCCGGGCCAAGGAGTATTGGAAGGGGCGGGTGCTGCTCCGGCTGGAGGACACGCGGGCCTACGCCACGTGGATGGGCAGCCAGGAGCTCCTCCTCGGGCGCATCTATACCCTCGAAGAAGTAATGGAGATCGTGGACGCCGTGTCGGCAGCCGACGTGCGCCGGGTCGCGAGGCAGCTATTCGGGTGCCAGCCCCTGCGCCTGGCTGTGGTAGGTCCCTTCAACGATCGGGAGCGTTTCCGGCGGCTGATCGAGCGCTGAGCAGGGGCGCTCCGCCGTGCGCTTGCTCTGCACATAACTGAAGGAGAAGGAAGGATGGCCGGACTACTCTTTTCGCCCATCGCGATGGGCCCGATGACCATGAAGAACCGAATCGTCTATCCTCCCATGGGTACCCGCTACGACATCACCACCGCGCGGGCCAGGGCGTACTACGCGGAGCGGGCCCTGGGCGGCTGCGGGCTCGTCATCGTCGAGGGGACGCGCGTCGACAATTTCGCTGACCCGCAGTTCGTGACGGCCCTGCCCGCCCTGGCCCAGGCCATCCACCGCGGCGGGGCCAAAGCCTGCGTTCAGATGTCGCACCCGCCGAGCCTGCCGGACGGTGAGGCGATCGCTCCATCGGCAGCCGATAGCGCGAGGGAGGTGACGGCGGCGGAGATTCGCAACATACAGGAGAAGTATGCCCTGGCTGCCGCCTGCCTGAAGAAGGCTGGCTTCGATGCCGCGGAAGTCCACGGCGCGCACGGCTACTTCTTCTCTCAGTTCTTTTCGCCCCGGGCCAATCGCCGCACTGACGCTTACGGCGGCTCGCTGGAGAACCGGATGCGCTTCGCCCGGGAGACCGTCCGTCTGATCCGACTGGTTGTCGGTCGAGAGTTCCCGCTGCTCTACCGGATGAGCGCCGACGAGTTCCACCCCCAGGGGCCCGGTATCAGCGACAGCCAGGCCCTGGCGGCGGCGCTGGAGAACGACGGCGTTACTGCCCTCGACGTCTCGGCTGCCATCGCTGGCCAGACGCCCAGCGTCACCAGCCCCATCAGGAAGGCTCCGGAGGGGACGTACGCTTACCTGGCCGCGCTGATCAAGCAGGTCGTGCGGGTCCCGGTCATCGCGGTGGGACGCATCTGTCGCTCTGAGGTGGCCGAGCAGATTCTGGCCAGCGGGCAGGCGGACCTGGTCGCCATCGGCCGCCAACTGCTGGCCGACCCGTTCTGGCCGAAGAAGGTAGCTGAGGGCCGGGATGGCGAGGTGGTGGCCTGCCGGTACGACAACCACCTTTGCCTGGGGAACCTGAACAAGCAGATGCCGATTGCCTGCTCGGTGAACCCGCGGGCGGGCCGGGAGTACGAGGCGCCGCTGCCGCTCCCGAACGAGGCGTGACGGGCGAAGGGTTGCGGTTGCAGAGATGGAACTCTCGAGCATCATTACGGCTGCAAGAACACAAACTGTGCCAACCCGGACACACCCTCTGCAACCGCTACCTCTCAGATTCGCTTGCGGGGACCCACTTTAGTGTAGGCAACTGCTGCGGAAGCGGCGGTAGCGCAGTTTGTAAGGGGGTGGCAACGGGTGGTAGATCCATAGCTTGTCCTTTACTCATGCCACCACCCGTTCCCCCGCCCGTTGTGCCGCTTCCAGGTCCATCTTGAACATCTGCAAGGCCAGGAAGAAGAGGCTGGCCCTGCCCCAATAGCTCACCCTGGCCTG
>JAMCWG010000152.1 GCA_023475235.1 Chloroflexota bacterium | reverse complement strand
ACCGGCGGCGACCGCTCGGAGATCCAGTTAGCCGCCCTGCAGACCTCCACCAAAGCGATCATCCTCACCGGCAACCTGTATCCGGCGGCCATCGTGCTGGCCCGGGCCGACGAGCTCGGCGTGCCGATGATCCTGGTCCCCTGGGACACGCGGACCACCGTCGAGAAGGTGGAGCAGGCGTTACGACACATCCGCCTGTCCAGCCCCAAGCAGATAGAGCGACTACAGACTATTATGGAGACAGAGATAGACTTTGCGGCCCTGAGGGCGGTGCTCAAGGTGTAGGTATGGAACGAGACGCCGCGAAGCGAGAGGACTATATGATTGCCATTGAAGATATCCGAGCCCGAGAGATACTGGATTCACGGGGTAACCCCACCGTGGAAGCCGAGGTCACGCTGGCGGACGGCACGACGGGCCGGGCGGCCGTTCCCTCCGGGGCATCCACCGGCGAGAACGAGGCGCTCGAGCTGCGCGACGGCGACGTCAAGCGGTTCCGCGGACTGGGCGTAACCAGGGCCGTTGCGAATATCAACAACACTATCGGCCCGCGGCTGGTGGGCATGTCGGTGATGGACCAGGTATCCATCGACCAGCGGATGCAGGAGCTCGACGGCACGCCGAACAAAGGACGGCTGGGCGCCAACGCCATCCTGGGCGTGTCGCTGGCGGCAGCCCACGCGGCCGCCAATTACCTGGGCGTGCCGCTGTACCGCTACATAGGCGGGGCAGGCGCCAACACGCTGCCCGTGCCGATGATGAATATCCTCAACGGCGGCCGCCACGCCGAGAACTCGACCGACCTGCAGGAGTTCATGGTGATGCCCGTGGGAGCGCCTTCCTTCGCCGAGGCCCTGCGGATGGGGGCCGAGACCTATCACTCCTTGCGGACGGTCCTCAAGAAGCGCGGCTACTCCACCAACGTGGGGGACGAGGGCGGCTACGCCCCTTCCCTCAAGTCCAACGAGGAGGCCGTCGAGGTCATCCTGGCCGCTATCGAAGGGGCCGGCTACAAGCCGGGACACGATATCTGGCTGGCGCTCGACCCCGCCGCCTCCGAGTTCTTCGACGACGGCAACTATGTACTGCAGAAAGAAGGGCGGATACTCTCGCCATCCGAGATGGTACAATTCTACGTCAATTGGGTCGAGAAGTACCCCATCATCTCCATCGAAGACGGGCTGGCCGAGAACGACTGGGAGGGCTGGGCCGAGCTGACCGAGCGGCTGGGCGGCCGCATCCAACTGGTCGGCGACGACCTGTTCGTCACCAACGTGGACTTTCTCGCCAAAGGCATCGCCCGCGGCGTGGCGAACTCTATCTTATGTAAAGTCAACCAGATCGGCACGCTCACCGAGACGCTGGCGGCCGTCGAGATGGCCAAGCGGGCCCGTTACACGGCCGTGGTGTCCCATCGCTCCGGCGAGACGGAGGATACCACCATCGCCCACATCGCCGTGGCCACCAACGCCGGGCAGATCAAGACCGGCGCGCCGGCCCGCACCGACCGCGTGGCCAAGTACAACGAACTGCTCCGCATCGAGGAAGCGCTGGGCAACGCCGCCTGCTATCCCGGAATGTCAGCCTTCTACAACATCAATCGGTGAGTGGTCGAGCAGCAAGTGTCGGTAGATGATTGAGACAAGCCACCTCTGCGGCCAACGCGGGGGTGGTCTGTCGCGTTTGCTGCGCATCGGGGCAAGCCGCCACAGACGTCGTTCTGCGCTTTCACCGGTGCAGCACCAAGCTCAGCAGAAGGGAGGTACAAACGGCGATGGCTAAGAAGACCGTCGAAGACGTAGACGTTGCGGGTAAGCGCGTGCTGGTGCGGGTTGATTTCAACGTCCCACTCGACGCAAGCGGCCGGGTTACCGACACTACTCGCATCCGAGGGGCCCTTCCTACCATTCGGTATCTGATCGCTCACAGCGCCAGGGTGGTCTTGATGTCCCACCTGGGGCGGCCCAACGGCAAATTCGTGGAGGGGCTGCGGATGGCACCGGTGGCGAAGGCCCTGGCCGACCTCCTCGGCCGGCCCGTCGCCACCGCCGGCGATTGTGTCAGCCCGGACGTCGAGGCCCAGGTGGCGGCGATGCAGCCGGGGGACGTGCTGCTCTTGGAGAACCTGCGCTTCCACCCGGAGAGATCGGAAGGCCCCGCCGTGGCCCGCTCCCTGGCCCGGCTCGGCGACGTATACGTGAACGACGCCTTCGGCACCGCTCACCGCGCTCACGCCTCCACGGCCGGCGTCGCTGAGTACCTGCCGGCGGTGGCCGGGTTCCTGATGCAGAAGGAGCTTCAGTACATTGGGCAGGTGATCGAGGAGCCTGCGCGGCCCTTCGTGGCCGTCATCGGCGGCGCCAAGGTATCCGACAAGGTAAGAGTGCTGGACCGGCTGCTGGAGCGGGTGGACGCGCTGCTGCTGGGCGGGGGAATGGCCTGCACCTTCCTCAAGGCCCAGGGGCATGAGATCGGCCAGTCGCTGCTCGATGCCGGGCACCTCGACTACGCCCGTGGGCTGCTCGCCAAATGGCCCAACAAGATAGCGCTGCCGGTGGACGTCGTCGTGGCCGAGCGCGTGGAGGCGGGAGCGCCGTCGAAGGTCGTCGCCGTCGACGCCGTGCCGCCGGACTGGCGGATCCTGGACATCGGCCCGCAGACCTCGGCCAACTTCACCGGATACGTCCGTTCTGCCGGCACCGTCCTGTGGAACGGCACGATGGGGGTGGCCGAGATACCGGATTTCGCCGCCGGGACACAGCGGCTGGCGGAGGCGATGGCCCTCAGCGATGCGGTGACGGTGGTTGGCGGCGGCGACACGGCAGCAGCGGTAGAGCAGATGGAGCTGGCCGACAGAATGACGCACGTCTCCACAGGCGGGGGCGCTTCCCTGGAGCTGCTGGAGGGACACGTGTTGCCCGGGGTAGCGGCCCTGGCCGACAAGTAGACTGCTATGGTGAGAAGAGGGTAGCGAGGTGGACAATATCGAATTGCTGCGGCCTCTGGTGGTCCCCAATGCGTCAAAGATCGTGCTCCTCGTGCTGGACGGCCTGGGGGGCCTGGCCCGGGAGCCCGGTGGGCAGACCGAGCTGGAGGCCGCCAAGACCCCGAACCTGGACGAGCTGGCCGCCCGCTCCGAGACCGGCCTTCACTGGCCGATAGGTCCCGGCGTCACACCCGGCAGCGGGGCCGCTCACCTGGCCCTCTTCGGCTACGATCCGATCACTTATCAGATCGGCCGCGGCGTGATCGAGGCGCTGGGCGAGGACATGGACCTGATGCCGGGCGACGTCGCCGCCCGCTGCAACTTCGCCACGATGGACACGGAGGGCCGGATAGCCGACCGTCGCGCCGGCCGCCTGCCGACCGAGATCAACGAGCGCCTGCTTAAGACGCTCTCTACCATTCGCCGAGAAGGGGTCGAGTTCGTCCTCAAGCCGGGGCGCGGTTATCGATTCGTCCTCGTGCTGCGCGGCGCCGGCCTCTCCGACCAGGTATCTTCCAACGACCCACAGACGAACGGCCTGCCGCCCCATCCGATCAGGGCACTATCGCCGGAAGCCGGGCCGACGGCGGACGCGGTGTCCTTCTTCGTCGCCGAAGCCAACCGGCTCCTGGCTGCCCAACAACCCGCCAACACGGTGCTGGTGCGCGGCTTCGGCAAGCTGCCCAGGTTCCCCACGATGTCGGAGGCCTTCGGCCTGCATCCGGCGGCCATCGCCTCGTACCCGATGTACCGCGGCCTGGCCAAGCTGATCGGCATGCAGGTCCTTCCCACCGGCGGCACCGTGGCCGAGGAAATCGAGACGCTGCGCAGTAGCTTCGCTTCGCACGATTTCTTCTATATACACATCAAGGACACGGACGGCGCGGGGGAGGACGGCGACTTCGACCGGAAGGTCCGCGCCATCGAGGCCGTGGACGCCGTCGTCCCCGAGATTCTTGCCTTGCAGCCGGATGTGCTGGTCGTGACTGGCGACCATTCCACACCTGCCGTCCTCAAGGCCCACTCCTGGCACCCGGTGCCGCTGCTGCTGCACAGCCGGCACGGCCGGGTGTACGGTCCGGGGGCCTTCTCGGAGCGGGCCTGCTACGGTGGGTCCCTGCATATCTTCCGGGCGGTCGAGCTTATGCCGATGATGCTGGCCAATGCTCAGCGCCTGGAGAAATTCGGAGCGTGAACATGCGGACACCACTTATTGCCGGCAACTGGAAAATGAACTGCTCGGTCGAGGAAGCTCTGAGGCTGCTGGACGAGATGCTGCCTCGCCTGAGCGCCATCCAGGGGGTGGAAAAGGTCGTTTGCCCGCCCTTTGTCGCGTTGGCGCCCCTGGCGAGGGCCCTCGAGGGCGCCGATGTGAAGCTAGGTGCGCAGAACTGCTACTTCGAGCCCAAGGGCGCATTTACCGGCGAGATCTCCCCGGCGATGCTGGCGCCTCTGTGCCAGTACGTCATCCTCGGCCATTCCGAGCGCCGTGCCATCTTCGGCGAGGACGACGCGCTCGTCAGCAGGAAGGTCCGCGCAGCGCTGGCGCATGGCCTCTCCGTTATCCTTTGCGTGGGCGAGAATCTGGCCGAGCACCAGGCCGGCCGGACGGCCGACGTGGTGATCAACCAGCTCCAGGCGAGCCTGGAGGACGTTCTGGGCCTTGACCGCGTGGTCATCGCCTACGAGCCCGTATGGGCCATCGGCACGGGCCAGCCAGCGACCGGCCACCAGGCCAACCACGTCGCCGCCACCCTGCGATCGGTGCTGCGCGGCCTTTACGGGCCGGAGACAGCCGAGAGGACCCGCATTCTGTACGGAGGCAGCGTGATCGCCGCCAACGCCAGCGAATTCGTCGACCAGCCCGAGATCGACGGCGCGCTGGTCGGCGGAGCCAGCCTCAAGCCCGACGAGTTCGTGGGCATCGTCAACAAAGCTGCGGTCAGGCTGGCACCTCAATAGGATGGCTGCTATAATTATCGGAAGCAAAGTCGGGGCCAAAGGGTTGATTGGATGAGAGAGATTGACGCTCAAGCTATCACCGCCGAAGTGGCGCGCCTCTGTGTCGAGGCCAATTACTTTCTCACGGAAGACGTATGGGAGGCCCTGCGGCGCAGCCTCGAGGTAGAGGAGTCGCCGGAGGGCAAAGATGTTCTCCAGCAACTGCTGGAGAACGCCCGCATTGCCCACGACGAGCAGGTGCCCATCTGCCAGGACTGCGGCACAGCGATCGTGTTCCTGGAGCTGGGACAGGAAGCGCACATCGTGGGAGGCGACTTGAACGAGGCTGTCCAGGAAGGGGTGCGGCGCAGCTACCAGGAAGGCTACCTGCGCAAGTCCATCGTCGACCCGCCCATCTTCCAGCGGAAGAACACCCGCGACAACACCCCGGCGGTCATCCACACCGAGATCGTCCCCGGCGACCGGCTGAAGATAATGTTCATGGCCAAGGGCGGCGGCTCGGAAAACGTCAGCGCACTGGGCATGCTGACGCCGGCCCAGGGCGCGAAGGGCGTGGCCGACTTCGTGGTGGCCGCCGTCGAAAAGGG
>JAMCWG010000097.1 GCA_023475235.1 Chloroflexota bacterium | reverse complement strand
TTCGGCTGCCTCGGCAACATTGCCGGCCAGCGGCTTCTCCACGAGCAGGGAGACTCCGGCGTCGATCAAGTCGCAGGCTATCCGGTAGTGCTGGCTGGTCGGCACGGCGAGGGAGACCGCGTCGAGCCGCTCCCGGTCGAGCATGTCCTGATGGGAATGGTAGAAGAGGCAGCCGAATCGCCCGGCCACCTGCCGGCCTTGCTCGGCGTTCGTGTCGGCGACGGCCACCAGCCGAGTGTCTGGTAGCTCGGCATAGTTTCGGGCGTGGTGATAGCCCATGCTGCCGACGCCGATCACTGCGACCCTTAGCACGGGACCGTCCAATCCCTCCAGGCTGGAGCTGGCGATTCAGAGGCAAACGCTAGAGCTACGGCCGAGACACGAAGGCCTTCCGAACGAAAAGCGAGTTAGAAGACATGTCCTACGTGTCGTCGGTGGGATTCCGTGAAACTGCACATTAACCAGCATGTGCAAAGGGGAGCGGGTAGCAAGGCCCGCCACAACGATACCTGTCCTGCCTGAATGGCACCGCACACAGCGAGCTGCTATTTACAATTATATCATCATTTATCAGGGTGCGGAGGCCGGCACACCTCAGGCAGCTCGGGCGACCTCCACGAGCCGGATGTCGAAGACGATGTCTTTCCCGGCCAGCGGGTGATTGGCGTCCAGAGTAACGTAGGCATCGGTGACCTCGACGATCCTGGCTACGATGGCCTGGTCATCGATATGGTGGATCTGGATCTGGTGGCCGAGCTTCGGCTCGTAGGTAGGCGGCATCTGTCGCCGGTCAACCTTGAACACCAGGCCATCCTGACGGCAGCCGTACACTCCTTCCGAGGGGATTCTGACGGTCTTTGTCTCGCTCGGCCTCATCCCCACCACGGCTTCTTCGAAGGCTGAGATCAGCCGGCCGCTGCCGATGGTGAATTGCAGAGGCTCGCGCCTCGCAGAGTCGTCAAGCACCCTGCCATTCGCCAGCCTGCTGACATAGTGGACCCTGACCGTATCGCCCGATCTTGCCTGTACCATCGCTCACCGCTCCAAAACCTCGGGGCCGCCGATTCATCTCGTGCAGACGCCCGTCCGCCTCGCACCTCAGCCTGCCCGGCACCTTCGCGCCGTGCGCCACCCTGTGCACCCGAGGAAAGCCCTGCCCCGCTGAATTACAGCCCTGTTGTCTACGAAATCGAGAGTACCGAGCGATCACACTGAAGCTTGAACGCTCGATCCAATCGAAAGATAAGCAGCAAGAATCGTGCCAGCAAACGGCCAAGATAAATGGATGCAGGCGGGCTTGCTCTATCCTTTCCGGCTGGCGTACACCCGCTTTATGAAGTCGTCGCTCATCCCCAGGACGCCGAAAACGAGGCGGTAGGCGGCCACCGCGTCCTTGCGGGCCTTCGCCTCGGCCAGGGCCTGCCGGTCGAGGCTGGCGGCCAGGTGGTCGATGAACTCCCACGCCAGGACGCTCAGCTTGACGGCCTCCACCTGGTCCTCGGTGTAGGGAAAGAGGTCGAACCCCATCCGCTCGCCGTGGCTCCCGTAGCCGACCCGCTGCAGCTCGACGGCCAGCTCCAGCGTCTCCATGAACCGCAGCGCGCCGACGATGTTGTCGTCGTCGAAGGTGCCCCAGCCGGAGTTCGCGTGCTGGTGTCCCAGCAGCCCCTCGCGGGCCAGGGTGGCGGCGTACTCCGCCAGGTTCTCGCCGTTCATTATCAGGTGCTGCCAGTCCATGTTGAGCTTCACGTTGCTGACATCGGTGCCCATGCTCTGGAGCTTGCGGACGACATAGATGGACATCCCCATGTCGCGCATCAGGATCTTCATCGCCGGCTCGCTGTTCTTGTGCTCCAGGAGGACGGGCACCTTCCGGGCGTTGGCATACTCGACGACCTCCTGCAGGCCGCCCAGGAACCAGTTCCAGGCGTCATCGTAATTGGTCTGGAAGGGGTAGTTGTAGCCCTCGCCGCCCGGCCAGATGAGGAACTTGGCGCTGTAGCGCTGGCAGAGGTCGATGGCGCCCTTGCAGATCTGGATGGTCTTAGCCCGGAGAGCCGCGTCGGGATTGATGAACGACCCCAGGGCGAACTGGGGGTCGGAAAAGACGCCCAGGGGAATGGCGTAGAGCTCAGCGGGGCCCAGGGCGGCCACGATCTTTTCGGCGTTGTCCTCGTTGATCTCGCCGGGGTAGTGGTACTCGTAGGAGTCGACCAGCGTGCCGAGGCCGTTCACGGCCCGCTTCGTCCGCTCGACGACGTCCTCGGCGGCCGCGTCGACGTGGTAGCCGCCGGGCATAAAGCGCGTGGCGTTGGAGCCAAAGGCCCAGATGCCCACGCTGTTCTTGAGCTGGGTGTTACGCTGGCTAAGCATGTTTGACCTCCGTCTATCTTTGTGGCTGTTCGGTATCGTCGATATGTTGACGACGGCCCTTCTCCCTTCTCCCTGGAAGGGAGAAGTCTCCGAAGGCGACTCGCCTCTGGCGAGGGAGGGGGATGAGGGTTGGATTGGCCATTTCCAACAGCATCGCGTGGGTCAGGAATCGCCCCTCACCCTGGCCCTCTCCCCGTCGGGGAGAGGGAATTCGTTTCCCCATAAATACCTACCCCTATGATCCCCTTTCCCGTCCCCCTCGCGGAAGGGGAGGTAGGTTCGAACATCTGGCACAAGGCTTCACAGATATGGGTAATGACAGGGTGAACTATAGGGCAAGGGCAGAGCGTGCGTCAATACGGTTGACATCGCCAGCGGACGTAGTATGCTGCGTACCACGATACGCGGCATCGTTGGAGCAGGGATCCCCGGCGGCCGGCAGGCTGCCATCAGCAGCGTCGAGGAGGTGGCAATGGAAATCCTCGAGGAGGGACAGGGCGAGCTCGTCGGCTGGCACGACCCCGACGAGCACCGCCAGTGGGTGGCGGAGAACAAGTCGCGGCGGCTGGTCGACAAGCGAATGAGCGCGGCGGAGGCCGTGTCCCGCTTTGTGCGCGACGGCGCCTTCGTGGCTAGCGGGGGCTTCGGGCACGTGCGCGTGTCAATGGCCGTGATATACGAGATCATCCGCCAGCGCCGCCGGCATCTGGTGATGGCCGGCAAGACCGGCGTCCACGACGCCGATCTGCTCATCGCCGCCGGCTGCGTCGACCGCATCGAGGTGGCCTACGCCTTCGGCCACGAGCTGCGGGGGCTGTCGCCGGCCTCGCGGCGCGCCGTCCAGACCGGCCAGTGCAGGGTGGTGGCCGAGATAACCAATGCCGGCTACCAGTGGCGCTTCCTGGCCGGTATGATGGGTCTCCCCTTCATCCCCAGCCGCAACATGCTGGGGACCGATACGCTGAAGCACAGCTCGGCCAAGGTGGTGCGCGATCCATATTCGGGCCGGCCGATCTGCCTGATTCCGGCGGCCTACCCCGACGTGGCCATCATCCACGTCCACCGCTGCGATCCCTACGGCAATGCCCAGGTGGATGGCATTGCCGTGGAGGACTTCGAGCTGGCCCGCTCGGCACGGCGGCTCATCCTCTCCACGGAGGAGATCATCGACAACGAGCAGGTGCGGGCGAGACCGTGGCGGACGTTCATCCCCTTCTATGTGGTGGACGCGGTGGTCGAGGCACGGGGCGGCGCCCATCCCTGCCAGATGCCCTATCACTACTACTTCGACGAGGACCACCTGCGAGAGTGGCTGCGGGTATCCCGCACGCCGGAGGGCACGGCCGCCTATTTCGAGCGCTATGTGTACGGCGTGCCCGACTTCGCCGCATACCTGGAGCTGATGGGGGGCGCCGGGCGGCTGGCCGAGCTGAAACGCGTCGAGCTGGAGGGGCAAGGCGATGACTGATGGGGGGAGAGGCTACACCGGGGCCGAGCTGCTGGCGTGCGTGGCCGCCCGGATGCTGGAGGATGGGCGCTCAGTGTTCGTGGGCACGGGGCTGCCGATGGTGGCCTCGATGCTGGCCCAGCACACCCACGCCCCTAATCTGCTTCTCATCTTCGAGGCCGGGGGCGTCGGACCCCAGATGATCGCGTTGCCCGTATCCGTCGGCGATTCGCGGACCTATCACCGCGGGATGGCCGCCTCGTCGATGCACGACGTGATGTCCGCGGCCCAGGCCGGCTACGTCGACTACGGCTTCCTGGGCGCTGCCCAGATCGACGCCCACGGCAACATCAATACCAGCGTCATCGGGCCTCACCACGCTCCACGGGCCCGGCTGCCGGGCAGCGGCGGGGCCAATGATCTCGGCTCCTTCTGCCATCGCACCATCATCGTGATGCGGCAGGATGCGGCGCGCTTCGTGAATAAGGTCGATTTCGTGACCACGCCCGGCTATCTGGACGGGCCGGGCGCTCGCGAGCGCGCCGGACTGCCAGCGGGCAGCGGCCCCTATCGGGTGATCACGCAGTTGGGCCTGTACGACTTCGAGGAAGAGACGAAGCGCCTCCGCCTGATAGCGCTGCACCCCGGTGTGACCGCTGCCGAGGCCCAGCGGAACAGCCAGTTCGAGCTGCTGGTCGCCGGGCATGTGTCGGAGACAGAGCCGCCCACAAGGGAGGAGCTCCGCATCCTGCGCGAGGTGATCGACCCCACCGGCTCGGTGCTGGGGAAGTAGCGGACCTAACCCCTGTCCCTCGCCACAGACGAGTCGGGCGACTATGCGCCAGAGGCGCACCTCGCCACGGCGAGTCGCTCGCCAGAGTCGCCTCGGACACCAACTGGTCACAGAGGCGAGTCTGGCGACCTTCGGAGACCGCCTCTGGCAGGGCGTCGCCTCTGGCGACCTTCCCTTCGAGGGAATGGGATCGCAGAGTGTGGTCCCTCTCCCTCTGGGAGAGGGTTAGGGTGAGGGCCGCCTTCACATCCCCTACCTTTGCCTCAGACGGAAAAGAGGGCCGCCGCATTCCCCCTTGACCGTGCCGTATCAGCGCCATATAGTAGCTGAGTACGAGATGGCACCGGTACGTCTCCCCTTTCCAGACTGACGACCGGACTGACGGGGGAGCGTTTGCGATGCGTAAAGCGGAAGTGGCTATCATCGGCGGTGGGCTGAGCGGCTCGTCCATCGCCTATCATCTGGCGCAGCGAGGGGTGCGCTCGCTGGTCCTGGAGCGGCGAACCATCGCCGCCGAGGCCTCCGGCGCCAACGCGGGCGCCCTGTGGCCGCAGGGTGAGCTGAGCACGCCCGGCCCGTACCTCGACCTGGCCCTGGCCTCCTTCGAGCGCTTCCCTCACCTGGCGGAAGAGCTGCGCGACCTCACCGGCATCGACATCGAGTTCCAGTGGTCGGGCCTGCTCGACATAATCGAAGACCATCAACAGTTCGCGGCGGTGAAGGCCGCCCTGGGCTGGCGGATCGAGCGGGGGCTGTCCTTCAAGCTGATGGACCGGGCGGAGGTGCACCGCTTCGAGCCGGCCCTGGCCCCTACCATCGAGGGTGCCCTCTTCTTCCCGAACGAGGGTGATCTGAACCCGATGGCTCTGAACAACGCCTACGCCGTCGGGGCGCAGCGGCTGGGGGCGCGCTACTTGAGCGGGGTCGAGGTGCAAGGGATCGAAGTACAGGGCGGTCGCGTGCAGGGGCTGCGCACCTCGGGCGGGGACATCGCTGCC
>JAMCWG010000058.1:20629-25373 GCA_023475235.1 Chloroflexota bacterium | reverse complement strand
CGATGGGTATCGGGTGCTGTTGGATGAAGTGGTCGAAGTCCAGCCACAACAGTAATCGGATCGCCCGCCTCGCGGACGAATGGGGCGTGCTGGCCGTGATTCTGGTCGTTGCGGCCTACCTGCGGCTCGGCTACCTGGACCTGACCTCCTTCCGGTACGACGAGGCCTTCGTCTGCAACCAGGCGGCGAAAATGCTGGATGGGGAGGGCATACCGCTGGCGGGAATGTATTCGTCCCTGGGAGCGCACAGCCCGGCGGCCTTCATCTACCTGATGGCCATTCCCCTGACCATCAGCCGCGACCCGGCCTTCGCCACCGGCTTCGTGGGGATCCTCAACGTGCTGGCGGTGGCCCTGACCTACCGGTTCGGCCGCGCCTGCTTCGGGTTGCGGGCCGGCCAGATCGCCGCCCTTCTGTTCGCCGCCAGCCCGTGGGCGGTCAGCTTCTCCCGCAATATACAGTCGCAGAACACCCTGCCCCTGTTCGCGCTGCTCACGATGTGGGCACTGCTGGCCGGGCTGCGGGACAGGCGGGCCCCGGCGCTGGCGGCGACGCCCCTCATCCTGGCCTTGGCCATCCAGGTTCACCCGGTGGCGGCCCTCCTTGTGCCGGGGGTCCTGCTGGCCCTCGCCCTGAGCTGGCGCCGGGTCCGTCTTGCGCCCCTCGCCCTGGGCATAGCGCTCGGAGCGGCGTCCTTCGTCCCTTACCTCTGGGGACAGTATGAGGCCGGCTGGCAGGACCTGCGGGCCGCCACCGGGTCCGCGGGGCTGTCCGGCGCCACCGATCTGGAGGCGCTGAACATCGTCGTGCATACGGTTGGCGGGCCGGTATACCAGAACGATGCCGGCATTTCCGCCGCCAGGTTCCAGGCGGGGATGCCGGATTTCGCTGCCCTGTATGCCATCGAGGTCGGACTGCTTGTGTTCGCCCTGTTGTACCTGGCCTGGCTGGCGCGCCCCGGCGGGCCGCGGGCGTTGAGTTCCCGCCTGTTGCTCATCTGGGGGCTGGTGCCGCCGCTGCTCCTCCTCCGGCACTTCCTGGCGCTTTCGCCGCACTACCTGCTGGTCGTCTACCCGATGCAGTTCATCGCCATCGGCGTGCTCACGGCCGACACGCTGGCCTGGCTTCGAGGCCAATCACAGGCGCACGCGAGCCTTCGCCGGGCAGCGACGGCCGGCGGCGGCGCCGTGCCCCTGCTCCTGCTGGCACTGGCCGCGTTACAGGTCTACGCTTTCGCCTATTATGTCCAGTTCCTCGACCGGGAGGATACCACCGGCGGGCGCGGGGCCTCCCTGAAGCACGTGGCTGCCGCCGCAGCGCGAGCCGAGGCCCTGGCGGCCGCGACGAATGCAACGGTGTACCTCTCGCTGGGCGGCTATGACTTCCCCGAGGTATTCAACTATCTGACGCGGGGTCGAGCGAACGTCCGCCAGTTCGACGAGGAGCACGCGTTCGTGCTGCCGGAAGCCGGGGCCGCAGACGCGGTGTACCTGTCGGCCAACCCTGCCAGTCCCGCCGGCCGGCTGATGGAGGCAGACCTCCAGCCCATCGGGACCTCCGGCATACCCGGCCATTCGGACTACTTCCGCTATTACCGGCTGGCCGGCGAAGCGCGGGGAGGTCTGATATCACAAATGGACCTGCAGCCGCTCTCACTGCCGATGGCCAACGGCGTGCGGCTGGTGGGATACCGTCTGCCGGCGCGGGCCGCTGCCGGTGAGAAGGTAGAGTTCGCCCTGGCCTGGGAGGCGACGCAGGACCTGCCCCGCCCGCTTCCCGATTACGTCTTCGCTTTCACGCTGCTGGATGCCCGGTGGCAAGCCCACGCTAGCATTGACGTGGCCGGCCTGCCGCCTTCACAGTGGCGGGCGGGGCAGCGCGTGGTCAACTGGTACTCGTTCTCGACCCAACCGGACCTCTCACCGGGCCAGTACTGGCTGGGCGTGGCGATGTACCGGCGGCCGTCGGTGGAGCGGGTGGCCTTCCTGGACGGGGCCGGGCAGCCGTCGGGAACGGCGCAGCGCCTGGGTCCCTTCAAGGTCGCCGCACCACCCAGCCTGGCGGCGTCCGCCGATCCTCCACAGCACCCTCTATCGGCCCGCCTGGGAGGGCGCGTCGAGTTGCTGGGATACGATCTGGACCCGGACCGCCTGCCGGCCGGCCGTGAGGCGCGCCTTCGCCTCCACTGGCGCGCCCTTTCCCCGCTGGACGCCGACTACACCGTCTTCGTCCACCTTCTGGGCAGTGACGGAAAGGTCATCGCCCAGAACGACCACCAGCCGCAGGCGGGCGCTTACCCCACCTCACTGTGGGATGCGGGCGAGGTGGTGGCCGACGAGAGCGCGCTGCTCATCCCAGCCGGCGCACCGCCCGGCCCCTACCGGCTGGAGGTAGGCATGTATCTGCTGCCCACCGGCGAGCGCCTGGAGGTGGACCCTCCCTACAACCGTGTCCTGGTCGACCGCGCCCTGGAAGTGGTGGCAGGAAACTAAGGTGCTACGGTAGTGGGCCTCGCTCATTGGCTGCCTACCCTGGTCACGGCGGTGGTTGGCGCCGGGGCTGCCCTCGTCGGCTGGCGAAGGGGCGCGCTGACGTCCGGCGGAGCGCTCGCCGCGCTGGCCATCGGCCTCGCTACCCTTGCCTTCGGCGGTGTAGCCTGGGCAATTGTGCTGTTGGCCGTGTTCGCCTCGGCCAGCATTCTGTCGCGGGCCGGTCGTACAGCCAAGGCCGCCCGACAACTGGCCAAGGGAGCGCGCCGCGACGCCGTCCAGGTCGTGGCTAACACCGGATGGGGCGCTTTGCTGGCGGTGATGAGCTTCTGGCCGCCGACGCCGGCCCTCTTCGCCGCCTTCGTTGGTACGATGGCTGCCGTCGCCGCTGACACCTGGGCGACCGAGATCGGCACACTGGCGGGTGGCATGCCGCGCCTCATCACCACCGGCCGGAAAGTGCCGCCTGGCACCTCCGGGGCCGTGTCGCTCCTGGGCACCGGTGCATCGGCATTTGCCGGCCTCACCATCGGCACCGTCGCCGCGGCAAGCGTCGCCGGCTGGCCGCCGGATGCCAGCATCATCCTTCGTTGGGCCGGGCTCGGCCTCGGCGCGGGCGTCCTGGGGTCGCTGGCGGACAGCTTTCTCGGGGCCAGCGTCCAGGCCATGTACTACTGTCCGGCCTGCGACAAGCTCACCGAACAGCGCCGGCATAGCTGCGGGAGCGCGTGCCGTCTGGTGAAGGGTCGGCCCTGGCTCGACAACGACGCAGTGAATGCCCTGACCTCGGTGGTGGGAAGCATCGTCGGGCTGTTGATGTGGGTTTGGACGTAGGGCAGCGAACCCCTGCGCGGGTTTTCGAAAACCCGCGCAGGGGTTCGCTCGTTTATCGGACCCCGGCCGCGGCGCCGACGTTGTAGACGCCGCCCAGCTCGTAGGCGCGGTCCAGCAGCTCGATCACGTGCACCACCTCGGCCTGCATCCCGCTCCGCTGCACACCGTACTTGAGCTGCATCAGGCAGCCGGCGTTGGCGGTGGCGATGACATTCGCCCCGGTGGCCGCGGCGTCAGCCATCTTGTGGTCCAGGATCTTCATCGAGACGTCGTAGTGGGTGATGTTGTACACGCCGGCGCTCCCGCAGCAGCGGTCGGGCTCGGCCATCTCCACCAGCTCCAGGCCAGGGATCGAGCGCAGCAGGGATCGCGGCTGGGTGCGGATGCGCTGCACGTGGGCCAGGTGGCACGGGTCCTGGTAGGTCACCCGATAGGCCAGGCCACCCACCGCGGGCAGCAGGGGCAGAGCGGCCAGGAACTCGTTCACATCCTTCACCTTGTCGCTCAGCTCCCTGGCCCGGCTCGCGTACTCGGGGTCCTTGCCCAATATATCGCCGTAGTCCTTCATCATCGCGCTGCACCCGGCGGCGTTGACCACCACCGCGTCGAGCTCTTCCCGGAGGAAAGCATCGATGTTACGCTTGAAGAGCCTGCGGCCGCCATCGCGATCGCCGATGTGCCAGTGCACGGCCCCGCAGCAGGCCTGGTCGGGCGGGACCACCACCTCGCACCCGTTGGCGGTGAGTACGCGCACGGTGGCATCGTTCACCGGGCTAAGGAAGGTGCTCATCACGCAGCCCGCCAGCAGCCCGACCCGCATCTTCCGTTCGCCCCGCACCGGAATGACCCGCGGAGCGACGAAGGGCGCTGGCAGGCCGGGCAGCATCTGCTCCATTGCATCCAGGTTGCCGGGCATCAGTCGCAGCAGGCCGGAGGCGCGGACGAGCGACTGCATGCCGAAGCGCTGGTAAAGGCGCAGCAGGCGGGTGACGAAGGCCAGCCGGCCGGGGTTCGGGAACAACTGGTTCAGGATGGTGCCCTGCATCCAGCGGGCCCACGGCGCGGGCGGCAGATTGCGCCATAACTGGCCGCGCGTCGCCTCCATCAGCTCGCCGTACTTCACCCCGGACGGGCACACCTCCTCGCAGGCCCGGCATTCGAGACACATCATCATATGCTCGGAGAAGCCGTCCGAAAGGTCCAGCTTGCCCTCGGACACGGCGCGCATCAGGTGCAGCCGGCCACGGGGCGCCTCTGTCTCCACGCCCAACTCACGGTATGTCGGGCACTGTCCGAGGCAAAGCCCGCAGTGAACGCATTTCAGCAGCTCTTCGTAAGGAGGGACTTCCGGCCCGTCGTAGCTCTTCATATCTTTAACCTCGTTGCCGTCAGCTTCCCAAGGCCCGCGACGCGGCCTGCTG